>DATMSL010000725.1:0-5713 GCA_035565435.1 Dyadobacter sp.
GAAGCTTGTCGATTAACGCAAAGTTCTCTGGATTGAAGCTATAAATGGAGATATAAGGAAAATGCGCTTTCAAAGCTTCGAGAAACGCATCGCATTGCGCAGCATTCAATGCCTGCTTTGAAAAAATGCCGAGATACTGGCAAAATAGCGGCTGATATAAAACACGTTTGCCCAATTTACACCTCACAGGTAGCGGCATCGTAATAGCGTAGTCCGTAGCAGAAGGAGGCCAAACGAGCGCCTCCCATTGCTCGCAGACGATGTCAAGGTACCAGCTTAATGCGTAAATAACACCTTGCCGGCTGTTATGAATCTGCGTGTCCCAGATTTGAGCATTGATCTGCTCGCGGGAAAGAAGAATAGGCTTTGGTATCATGCTGTTCAGAGGTTTTCCTGAACATTGATACGTCAAAACCTATTTGAAGTAACTGCGAAGCTTCTGCAAAGTTTCCTCCACGTCGGGCGTCTCGTCCATCAGCAGGTTAATGCTCTGGATCGAGTGGATCACCGTACTGTGGTCACGGCCCCCGAAATGGTAGCCGATCGATTTGAGCGGCAGGTCGGTGTATTCTTTGGCCAGGTACATAGCCAGCTGGCGCGGGTAGACGACCTCCTTTTTACGGCTCTTGCTTTTCAGATCGGCAATGGAAACCTGGAAGTAATCGGCGATGATTTCCTGAATCGTATCGATCGTTACCTCCTTATCCTCGTTCATGACGATGTTACGAAGCGTATTCTTCGCCAGTTCCACGTCGATATTGCGGCGGGTAAGCGAGGCCTGTGCCATCAGCGACACGATCACACCTTCCAGCTCCCTGACGTTGGAATTTACACTGTGCGCAATGTACTCGATCACATCATAGTCGATAGAAATACCTTCCGACTGGATTTTTTTCTGAATGATCGCAATACGCGTTTCGAAATCCGGTGCTTGCAAATCAGCCGTGAGACCCCATTTGAAGCGGGATAGCAAACGGTCCTGCAAGCCTTGCAGCTCACGCGGCGGGCGGTCGCTGGTCATGATGATCTGCTTGCCGAGCTGATGCAGGTGGTTGAAAATATGGAAGAAAGTATCCTGCGTTTTTTCCTTACCCGACAAAAACTGCACGTCGTCGATCGCAAGCACATCCACTTTCATGTAAAAATCCGTGAATTCCTGCAAGGTATTATTACGGATCGAGTTGATGAACTGGTTGGTAAATTTCTCAGAAGAAACGTATAGTACCAGCTTGTTTTCGTAGTGGTTGGTAATGTAGTTTCCGATCGCCTGCACAAGGTGCGTCTTGCCCAATCCTACCCCGCCGTACATCATCAGCGGGTTGAACGAGGTAAGTCCCGGACGCTGCGCTACTGCGAAACCGGCCGAGCGCGCGAGCCTGTTACAGTCACCTTCGATAAAATTATCGAACGAATAATTAGGGTTCAGATACGTATCGAGCGTCAGTGAATCCTGGTCTTTCTCCTTCACACTCGCCCCCATGCGCGGGTCGGTCGAGAAATTATCCGGTTTGGAATAATTTGGAGATTTCTGGGTTGAGACGTTCATCGTCAGCGGCTGGTGCTTCTCATTACCGGTGTCGACAATAATGGAATATTCCAATAAACCGTCGCGGCCGATTGCATAGTCCAGCGCCTTTCTCAACAGATTGACATAATTATCTTCCAGCCATTCGTAGAAAAACTGACTGGGAACCTGCACGGTAAGTACTTTGCCATAGAGTTTTAGGGGACGAATGGGTTCAAACCACGTCTTAAAACTCTGCTCGGGAATGTGCTGCTGAATAATCCTCAGGCAAGCATCCCAAACCTGGTCCACCTCTCTATTTGTGCTGATTCTTTCCAATGTATAATTTACCAAACTCTGAGTATCATAGTTCAAAAGGACGGCAAAGATATAAAAATACCTGATCTCTCCAGATGAAACGGATATTCAATTTAATCGTCACAAAGTGTATCTGCAAACCCGAAAATAAAATTGGGAGCTTAATCGTGCCCAGGAGGTTACAGGGGCGGTTTTGATATTTCAACGCCCGTATTTGCGTCCCAAAATTTGTAGTTTTGCCAATAGCACATTTCAGCAAACCGCTCATCAATCCAACAGCCCATGTCAGCAAACCTCTTTTCTGAATTTCTCCCGTCAGACAAAAGCACATGGGAAAAGCTGGCGGCTAAGGAGGTGAAGGGGCGCACCGGGTTACTCGACGCGTGGGAAGTTGCACCTGGCGTGCATTTCAAACCTTATGTTACCAAAGAAGAAGTTCACTGGAAGGCCGCCTCTGAAATAGCGATTGCACAAAAGCAAACATCCGGCTGGCTGAACTTAAACCTGCTTCCTGACTATGAACTGCCGCCAGTCAGCATCAGTACGCCGTCTGCAGACCCGGTTTCCGAACTTTTTACCATCGTCTCTGCATTCGCTGAAACTATGCTGCAAGCCCGGCAAACGGGTATAAACTCGCCGGACATGTTAGAGCAGGTATCCATTACCGTGCCTGTCAGCTCCCAATACCTGACCGAAATCGCCAAGTTGCGGGCATTGCGATACATGCTCCGTAGCGTATTGAAGACCTTCGACATTCGCGATAGAGCGCCCTTCATTCACGGCATTTCCTCGCTCAGTTACCAGCAGGAGCACTCTGATTACACAAATCTTATCCGCGCGACCTCGCAAGCTATGAGCGCCGCGATCGGCGGATGCGATGCAATCACAGTTTTGCCTTTTGACAATGCGCCCGACAATGCATTAGCTACCAGGCTGGCAAGTCACGTTTCCACAATTCTCGAACACGAAAGCTTTTTCGCCCACATAGCCGATCCTGCCGCTGGCTCGTATCTGCTGGAAAATATGACCGATCAACTGATCACCGAGGTCTGGAATCTGTTTTTACAAAAGCATCCGATATTCCTCTATGTGCCTGGACGCATCCTGCCCGAACCCGCAGCTCAGTATGATGCTCTCCAAACCGCCGAAGGCATTCCCGTTAAAACCAAATTCACTGAAAATGACCTCGCAGGTGCGCAGCACCTTGCGTTCGGCGCGGGAACTCCCCCTTTTCTGCGCGGCCCGTACGCGAGCATGTACCTCGAGCGCCCGTGGACGATCCGCCAATACGCGGGCTTCTCGACTGCATCAGAATCCAATGCATTCTACCGCCGGAACCTGGCGGCCGGGCAAAAAGGTTTATCGGTAGCATTCGACCTGGCAACGCACCGCGGCTACGACTCCGACCACCCGCGTGTGACCGGTGACGTGGGCAAAGCCGGCGTGGCGATTGATTCGGTCGAGGATATGAAAATGCTGTTTGACCAGATACCGCTGGATCAGATGTCGGTGTCGATGACGATGAACGGCGCGGTAATACCGGTAATGGCCTTTTTTATCGTCGCTGCCGAAGAACAGGGCGCACAGCCGGAGCAACTTACCGGGACCATCCAGAACGACATTCTCAAAGAGTTTATGGTGCGCAACACCTACATTTACCCGCCGGGGCCATCCATGCGCATCGTAGGTGATATTTTTGCGTATGCCTCGCAACACATGCCGCGGTTCAACTCGATCAGCATCAGCGGCTATCACATGCATGAGGCAGGTGCGCCCGCGCACATCGAGCTCGCATACACGCTCGCGGACGGGCTCGAATACATTCGCACGGGCCTGGCCGCAGGCATTCCCATCGACGATTTTGCCCCACGACTCTCATTTTTCTGGGGAATTGGCATGAACCACTTCATGGAAATTGCCAAAATGCGCGCCGGGCGGATGCTTTGGGCCAAAATTGTGAAGCAGTTCAATCCGCAGAACGAAAAATCGCTCATGCTGCGCACGCATTGCCAGACAAGCGGTTACAGTCTCACCGAGCAAGAGCCCTTCAATAACATCACCCGGACGACCATCGAAGCCATGGCGGCGGTAATGGGACACACACAATCGCTGCACACCAATTCATTCGACGAGGCCATTGCATTACCGACCGATTTCTCGGCCCGCATTGCCCGCGATACGCAGCTTTTTATCCAAAACGAAACCGACCTCTGCAAGGCTGTCGACCCGTGGGGCGGCTCCTACTATGTCGAGTACCTGACCATGCAACTCGCCGAAAAGGCCTGGGCACTAATTGAGGAAGTGGAAGCATTGGGCGGAATGACCAAAGCCATTGAAACCGGCCTGCCCAAAATGCGCATCGAAGAGGCCGCCGCCCGAAAACAGGCGCGGATTGATGCGGGTAAGGATGTAATAGTGGGGGTTAACCGGTACAGAACCGACCAGAAGCAGTCTTTTGAAATACTCGAAATTGATAATCAGGCGGTAAGAAACGCGCAAATCGCGCGGCTTGAAGCTATTCGTGCAAACCGGAACGAAGCCGAGGTACGCTATGCGCTCGACCGCATTACACAGGCTTGCCGGGAAAGCGGCGGCAAGGACATGCATTCAAATCTGCTGGCTCTCGCTGTGGACGCGGCGCGTAAAAGAGCTACATTGGGAGAAATTTCAGAAGCTATGGAGAAGCAGTTCGGCAGGTACCAATCCACGATCCGGTCGGTTTCGGGAGTTTATCGAACGGAAGTTTCCGACGACGAAAATTTCCGGCGCGCCCGCGAAATGTCCGACGCATTTGCCAGGCTGGAAGGCCGCAGGCCACGCATTATGGTTGCCAAAATGGGCCAGGACGGCCACGACCGCGGGGCGAAAGTGATCGCGACCAGCTTCGCCGACCTGGGTTTCGACGTCGACATTGCTCCGTTATTTCAGACGCCCCGGGAAGTGGCCATGCAAGCCATTGAAAACGATGTGCACGTGATAGGCGCGTCGAGCCTCGCTGCGGGGCATAAGACACTTGTTCCCGAGCTGATCGGCGAATTGAACAAGCTGGGCAGGGGCGACATTATGGTCATCGCCGGGGGCGTAATCCCTGCGCAGGACTACCAGTTTCTTTACGATGCTGGCGTGAAGGGAATTTTCGGTCCCGGAACAATCATTTCAGTGGCCGCACAGGAGATTTTGACCATGCTGATGCAGGAAAGTTGATCATTCCCCGTGAATCCTGCCAATAGGCTATGATTCATACCGCAAGATCACGCTAAAGCAAAATACTCAACTTTTTATCCCAAATTTCTACGTATCGCTTCTTCCAATCCTGCGGCAGGAACGAAGATTCTATCACTTCCTTCGCTTTCCCGCTCGCGTCTGCAAACTTCGCGTAAATATTGAGAACCGCCCTTTCCGGCACTGACAGAAATCTTCTGCATGTATTTTCTGACCGTTTTCACGGTCAAAGCGCTTAGCAATATAGGCCAGCTTACCCTCGCTGGTAGGAATCAGGGCATGCTGCCAGGTTTTTATCTTAAACAGATCCGCTAAATGCATGGTCAATCCTCCGTTTCAGGCATGTACTGAAATTCCTCCTGCTGCGGTTTCAGAATATACTGTCCCCACAAACCCACGATTGTTAACCATGCGCCTCCAACTTCTCTTTCAAGATCAACCGAGAGTTTAGGCTGAACTCCTGTGACGGCAATGCGCGTGTTGACTGTCCGGGTTGCTTGACCATGACTTTAAGAGTTGAAATCAACCACCCCTACTTCTTTACCAAATAATGACAGCACTTGGTTAACCTTATCCAACCGAAGTGTTTTCTTACCTTGTTCTAAATCGCGGATAAAGCGTAAACCAACGCCGGCTTTGAAAGCAAGCTCCTCTTGCGTCAATCCGACA
>DATMSL010000726.1:0-14674 GCA_035565435.1 Dyadobacter sp.
GCCTTGGGTTACAAGGCGCTCTTTTTATGTATATTGAAATAATTATATTTCTAAACTACGACTGGTCAATAAACCGCTTCAAAATAGGACGGTAGGAGTCTACGCGTCGGTCGCGGAGGAACGGCCAGGTGGTGCGGTAAAAATCGAGCTTTTCGAGATCGAGCTCTTCCACGTGCGTCACCTCACCTTCGTGCGGTGCGAGGTACAGCAGCCTTCCCTGCGGGTTGGCGATGAACGATCCGCCCCAGAACTGCTGATCGGCTTCGCGGCCCACCCGGTTTACGGATACGACATATACGCCGTTCGCGACGGCATGCCCGCGCTGTACCGTTTGCCAGGCTCCGTATTGTTCTTCATTGATAATGGGATCCTTTTCATTCACATCCCAGCCGATAGCGGTGGGGTAGAAGAGAATTTCCGCACCCATGAGGCTGGTAATGCGTGCCGCCTCGGGGTACCATTGATCCCAGCAGATCAGCACGCCTATTTTGGCAAATTTGGTATTGAAAATCCGGTAGCCGTTGGTATCCTGCTCGGTTACCGGAGCGTCGCCCGGCGTGAAATAGAATTTTTCGTAGTAACCCGGATCGTCGGGGATGTGCATTTTACGGTATTTGCCCAGGTAAGCACCGTCGGCGTCGAGTACGGCGGTAGTATTATGGTACAAGCCGTGCGCACGCTTTTCGAACAGCGAGGCGATAATTACCACACCCAGTTCCTTTGCCAATGCGCCCAGCGATTCGGTCGACGGGCCCGGAATGGCTTCGGCCAGGCTGAAATTGCCATGGTCTTCGACGTCGCAGAAATAGAGCGATTTGAACAGTTCTTGCAGACAAACAATATTTGCGCCTTTTTGCGCAGCTTCGCGGATTTTTTCGGTAGCCTTCTGAAAGTTAGCATCAACGTCCGAGGTGCAGCTCATTTGCACCAGACCAATGTTTACTTTTTTTGCCATTTTGGATGTTTGTGTGGATGAATATCGGACTGAAATGCAACACTAATTTTGCTGCGGGAGTTCTGGTATCGGGAAATCGAACGAAATATCGTTCATGCATTTGAAATGGCCTTTCGGACATTTGCTATAACCGATCTTCGAGCACGGTCGACAGCCGAGGCCTTTCACTTCCAGTTTCTCAAATGCGGTGCGGTAGGGATACATCCCAAATTCCGGAATGGTATTACCCCAAATTGAATAGACCTTTTTCCTGAATGCGGCTGCCACGTGCATTAAGCCGGTGTCGTGCGTGAAGACGATCAATGCCTTTTGGATTAAGGAAGCCGATTGGTTGAAATTGTACTTGCCGCAGGCATTGAAAATCTGCGCGTCACCTAATGCATTACGGATCGCTTCTCCGGCTTCGAAATCCTCCGGACCACCTAGCAGAATGACGGGATGGTTGATCTTCCGGCAAAGCTCAATCATCCGCAGCGCAGGCATTTTCTTCGTGAAATGCTGCCCGCCGATCGCGTACGCGACATAGCTCTTCCGGTGCGATTCCGGAAGCCATTCCATTTCCACCCGATCTTTATAAGGAATAAAATAGTCGAGCCCTTCGCCGTCGTTTTGGATGTTGAACGTTTTTAAGGTATCCAAACACCGGTCCACAATGTGCACGGGCGGCAGGTAATTGATCTTGAATTGCGTCATGAGCCACTTTTGCACATTCAGCTTCTCGAAACTGAATGCCGGTATGCCGAGTGTCCATTTAATGCGGAGCGTCCGGATGTTGCGGTGGAGATCGATGATATAATCGAACTTTTCCGCTTTAAGCAGGGCTAAAATCTCGCTGGTGTTGCTTTTTTCAAGCAGCCAGACCTTATCAATGTAAGGGTTATCGCGGAGGAGAAATTCGAACTTGCTTTTGGTAAAATAGTGGATTTCGGCCTCCGGCATCTGCTTTTTCAGGCAGCGCACCACGGGCGTCGTGAGTACGATGTCGCCGATGGAGGAAAAGCGCAGAATGAGGAATTTGACCGGTTTATTCACTTTGAATTTCCTGTAAAAGTTGCAGCGGGTTCAAATGAGCCGGGCGCGGATGCTTCCAGCGTTTGTGCGTCCAGAGCCAGTTGTCGGGCTGGCGGCGAATATCTTCTTCCAGATAACCGATCTGCTTTTGCAAAATGCTGTTAGTAGGCTCCTGCTTGGGCGTCTCGGTGATCGGCCGGAAATACGCTTTGTAAAAACCGCGGCGCAGCTCGTTTTTGAGAATACCCATATAAAGCACCGGTGCATTCAACCTGCGGGCGATCAGCTCTACGCCCCGGTACACGCCGGTATCCTGATTCAGAAACCGGGTCCAGAATGCCTTTTCCGGAACGGCCGACTGGTCGTTGATCAACACAAACAAAAACGGTCTGTCACGTGGCTCGAATGCCTTTGAAATGGCTTCTTTCATTGTTACCATCTCAGTACCAAAGCGGGTGCGCACATTTCTGAACCAGTCTTCGAAGATATCGTTCTGCAACTCATGGTACACGACCACAATCTGGTGCGGCAACCTGGCCGATGCGAACAGATTGAGCATTTCCCAGTTGCCCAAATGCCCCGCTACCACTACGGCGTTCTGCTTTTTTTCGAAATAATGCATCAGGATCGGCGTTTCCAAATCGAAGCGCTGCAGCAGGTCGTCTTTCGAAACCGACTTCATTTTGATGGTTTCGAAGATAATGTCCGTGAAATTGCGGTAAAATTTCGCTGCGATTTCGTGGATTTTCGTTTCGCTGAACTCGGGAAAGCTGTTGCGCATGTTTTGGAGCACCACTTTTTTGCGGTACTGGCCAATATCGAAGATCAAAAAACGGATGATGTCGGAAAGCTTGTAGAGCGCTCCCCAGGACAGCTTCGAGACCGCATTGAGCAGCATCAGAAACAAATGGGTAGTGAACGCTTTCATGTGAGGAACATCTTGTACTAAAACGGTAATTAAGCTGCAAAGGTAACACTTAGATTGCACTTTACCTGACAGAACCGGTTGAACGGCAGTGGATAACTGCTTAGAAGCATTGTAAATTAGGCGATTGCGGGGCACCAACCTTTCGTGAAACTTAGGATTAGACTTGCATTTTATTTATATTCACTCGTTCAAACAGTAGAATTAATGCTATGCTGGAAGGATTATTTGATATCAAGAATGATCGCAGACTAAGCGTCTACCTGTACCGTGCCGGTTTCGGCATGTGGCTGATGTATCTTGTGCTGGGCGCGCCAGCGCTGCATGTGTACAAGCATTACCGCCAGGATTGCGGTATGCTCTGCTTTGTACTGATGATTTTTGGTTTCAGCGCGTCGATGGTGTACGATTATTTTCACCACCGCGACCAGTACGAAGTGAAGAAAAAATGGCTGTTTATCAGCTATGTAATTCTGGCGGGGATTATCTATTTCGTCGAATTCAGAGGCCACGAAAACAGCATCAATCTCGACTGGCTGCTAGGCCTGCTTTAATCCGCAACCGACTGCGAGTTCTGCATCATTTCCCGCACTCTTCCATAAGAAAGATCCGGTAATGCCGCTACTTTTCCGATCACGATGATCGCCGGCGACGCCATTTCTGCTACCTGCGAAAGCGGTACGATATTCCCGATTTTCCCTGTAACTACTTTCTGGTTTTCCAGCGTGCCGTTCTGGATAATGGAAATGGATTCGTCGAATTTGCCCAGTTCGGAGTAAATGGAAACGATCTCCTGCAATTTGTGAAGGCCCATTAAAATGACCACTGTGGCGGTCGATTGTGCAGCGAGCCGCACATCGTTTGAAAGCGCGTGATTCTTGGTGGTGCCGGTAATCACCCAGAAACTCTCGCTCATGCCGCGGGAAGTCAGCGGAATGCCCGCCAATGCCGGTGCCGCATAACTGCTCGAAATGCCCGGAATTACTTCCGATTCAATGTCGTGCTCGGCTGCAAAGAGTATCTCCTCATACCCGCGACCGAATATGAACGAGTCGCCGCCTTTCAGCCGCACCACTTCGCCATATTGACGCGCTTTTTCGACGATCAGGTCGTTGATCTCGTCCTGGCCGCAGCTGGTTTTGCCGAAGCGCTTGCCTACGAGGATTTTGACGCAATCCTCCGGGCAATAATCCAGTAATGAGGGGTGTGCAAGGGAATCGTACAACACGACCCGGGCTTTTTGCAGGGCCTTAATTCCTTTGAGGGTGATCAGGTCGGGATCGCCCGGACCAGCACCGATCAGTGTCAGTTTCATGGTGAAAGGGACTTCGGCCGTCGGCTTTCTGCTCTCGGCTTTTTTATTTTCTGAAAATATCAGCAAACAAAAAGCCGAGAGCAGATGGCCGATAGCCGATAGCCATTTTAACTATCTTTTCCGAACGAAAGCTCTTGCAATGCAGGCTCTCCGGTTTCGACTAATTGCGCCTCCCGGGTTTCGCGAACGAAGTTCAGGAATTGCTCCGAGGTGCTGATGAAATATTGTGCGAATGCTTCGCTTGGTTCGAATTTATTAATGCTGAATACCAATGCCTTGAATGGCGTTTCAGCCTGATTTTCTACTGCGAACTCAGCAGGAACGTCATATTTGAACTCCTGTCCGAAATGCGTTTCGAAATCGTTGATAATGCCGTATTGCGTGTTGGTAGTCACGTCTTTTGACATCAGCAAACCTTTCGCACCGGTGATGAACACGTTGTATGCGTGGTAAATCGCGTCAGCCCAGACATCCGATTCGAAGGATTCTTTCGCAAGGTTCAACTTCTCCTGGCCTTCAATGATGGTCGTCGCCACGAGGTCAACCAGCACAGAAGCGCATTCACCGACTCCGATTTCGGTTTTGAACAGTTCGTCGTGATCCCAGTCGCGGTAGTCGTCGTCTTGTACCGTTGTCAGGTCCGCAAGCGGTTTTAGCAACTGAAAGAAGTAGTTTTTGGTCTGGCGGAGATAGTATTGGTTGAAATATTCCCCATCCATCGCATTTGCTTCATAGTCATTCAAAAGGAGACGCAATACTTCCGGCCCGCGTTTGGTAGGGACTTTGATCACCTTATCGCCGATCAGACCGATACCATCGCCGGAGAAACCGCCGCCGAGCAATACTTGCAATGCCGGCAATACCAATTTGCCGTTTTTGATCGAGCTGCCATGAAAACCGATATTGGCCGCATTGTGCTGGCCGCAACCGTTCATACAGCCGCTGATCTTGATTTTAATATCCTGGTTATAGATCATTTCCGGATATTCGTCGCGCATTACGTCTTCCAGCACACGGGTGATACCGTAGCTACTCGAAATCGCGAGGTTACAGGTATCGGTTCCAGGGCAGGTGGTAATGTCCATCGTGCTATCGAAGCCGGGAGCGGCAAGGCCGAGTTTCGCGAGTTCGTGGTAAATAGCGACGAGGTCTTCGCCTTTCACGAAACGCAGGATATAACCCTGGTTTATGGTCACACGGATATCGTCGGCAGCATATTTGCGAACGACATCAGCCAGGCTGCGGGCGGTGTCGGAGCTCATATCACCCAGCAACACGCGAAGCTGCACGGCATACCAGCCTTTTTGTTTTTGTTCAAATGTATTGGTACGCAGCCATTTGGTGAAAATATCGAGCTTGTCGGCATCGATGCTTTCTGCTGCGATTTTCAGGATTTCCGCCTCGGACAATGCAGGACGCGACGCATGGTTGATTGCCTCGTATTCATTGGTGCCGAAAAGGTCTTCCGGAATCTGGAATATCTTGTTTCTAACTGCTTTGCGTTCTTCCTCTACTTTTTCCATCATGCCTTCGAGGCCGAGGTCGTTGAGAAGGAACTTCATACGCGCCTTATGGCGGCGTACGCGCTCGCCGTAGCGGTCGAACACGCGAAGCATCGCTTCAATGAACGGGATAACCTTATCTTCTTCGAGGAATTCAAATGCAGTTTGTGCCGAGAATGGCTGCGCGCCAAGGCCGCCGCCGATCAGCACTTTGAAACCGCGAACGGTTTCACCAGCCTCATTATGCCCCATTTTAGCGATCAGACCCACGTCGTGGATGAATGCCAGTGCCGAGTCTTTTTCAGAAGAAGAAACGGCGATTTTAAATTTCCGCCCCATATCCTGGTTGATCGGGTTGCGGAGGAAATAAGAGAAGATCGAATGGGTGATCGGCGTCACGTCGAACGGCTCATCCGGATCGATACCCGCGACAGACGATGCCGTAACGTTACGGATGGTGTTACCACAAGCTTCTTTCAACGTAATGCCCGCATCTTCCAGGTCGGCCCACAATTGGGGCGAATCCGAAAGTTTTACAAAGTGCAGCTGGATGTCCTGGCGCGTGGTTGCGTGCAGATTACCGGTTGCATATTTGTCGGAAGTATCTGCAATACGGACGAGCTGATCAGCTGTAATGCGGCCGTAAGGCAATTTGATGCGGATCATCTGCACGCCGGGCTGACGCTGACCATACACACCGCGTGTCAGACGGAATTTACGGAAAGCCTCTTCCGGGGTTTCGCCGGAGTAGAATCCACCGATCTTTTGTTGCAGGTCAATGATATCGCGCTTCGCAACGGCGGATACTTTGTCAGAAATGATTAAATCGCTCATGATGATATTCTAATCGTCTATCGGGATAGTATATTTTTATTCAATAGTGCGGTAATTGTCGCCCTGAGCGAACCGGGCCGCCGGGCGGTCGAAGGGTTTTTGCTTCAACGCCTTTGGCTTCGACTACGCTCAGCGTGACATTACTCGATCATACAAGCCCCAACCGTCACATTGGACGTTTCGTCAATCAGGATCGCTGCGCCGTTTGCGCGGTTTTTCTGATAGGGGTCGTATGCGATGGGCTGGGCTGTCCGCAGAACGATTCTTGCTACGTCGTTCAGTTTCAGTGCCTCTACCTCATCCAGTTTTTCATAAGAGTTGATGTCGATCTGATATTCGATGCCACGGATCGAGCAGCGTGAACGTGCTGTACCGTGCTGTAAAACGTATTTGTTACCTGGTTTCAACGTCTTCTTATCGTCCATCCAACACACCAGTGCTTCGATATCCTGGCTCACGATCGGTGAGTTGTCCACGGTTACGATTGTGTCGCCGCGGCTGATATCGATATCGTCTTCAAGTAATATCGTTACAGATTCAAGAACAGAGGCTTGCGCTATTTCGTTTCCGCCGAATTCGATTTTAGCGATTTTAGACTCTCTTTCAGAAGGTAATACTTTAATAGCGTCGCCTTTTTTGAAAGTACCGCTTTGCACACGACCGGCATAACCGCGGTAGTCGTGCAGCTCGTCGGTCTGAGGGCGGATCACATATTGTACTGCGAAACGGCCGTCTTCCTGGTTCTGATCTTTCAGTACATTCACATTTTCCAGCACTGAAAGTAATGTTTCACCCGTGTACCAGCTCATGCTTTCCGAGCGATCTACGATGTTATCGCCATTCAAAGCGCTTACCGGAATGATGGTCAGGTCTTTAATGGAAAGTTTTTCAGCCAGTTCTTTATAGCTTTTGGCAATTTGAAGGAATGCATCCTCCGAATTTCCTACCAAATCCATTTTGTTCACCGCTACAATCACGTGGGGGATACCCAGCATGGAAGCGATCAGCGAGTGACGGCGGGTTTGTTCCACCACACCGTGACGTGCGTCAACAAGAATAATAGCCAGATCCGCATTGGAAGCACCAGTCACCATGTTACGGGTATACTGAATGTGCCCTGGCGCATCGATGCTGATAAACTTGCGGTTCGGCGTCTGGAAATATTTGTAAGCTACGTCGATGGTAATGCCCTGCTCGCGTTCCGAACGAAGACCGTCCGTCAGCAATGCGAGGTCAATTTCACCGGCATTGCGGGTTTTGCTGGCGCGCTCGATGGCTTCCATCTGATCGGCCAGGATATTTTTTGTATCGTAAAGCAAGCGGCCGATCAATGTGCTTTTGCCATCGTCAACGGAGCCTGCTGTTATAAATCTTAGTAAATCCACTGTTAATAGTTTAAAGTCTATGAGTTGAAAGTTAATGAGTTGAGAGTTCATGAGACTCATACTTTGAACTCATAAACTCCTGAACTTTCAACTCTTTAAAAATAACCACCTTTCTTACGGTCTTCCATCGCCGCTTCCGTCTGCTGGTCATCGATGCGGGTCTCGCCGCGCTCGCTGATACGTGAAATCGTGATTTCAGCGATTACTTCGTCCAGGGTTGCTGCGGCAGACTCTACTGCTGCGGTACAGGTCATATCGCCTACGGTACGAAAACGTACCTGGCGGGTTACGATCTGATCTTCCGGATCGGGCTCGATTACCGGCGTATTGTTCAGCAGTTTGCCGTCGCGCAGGATCAGTTCGCGCTCGTGTGCGAAGTAGATCGAAGGCAATGCGATACCTTCTCTTTTCAGGTAAGCCCAAACATCCAGTTCTGTCCAGTTCGAGATCGGGAACACGCGTACGTTTTCACCTTTCTGAATGCGGCCGTTGAACAAATTCCAAAGCTCGGGGCGCTGACGTTTCGGGTCCCATTGACCAAACTCGTCGCGGAACGAGAAGATACGCTCTTTCGCGCGTGCCTTTTCCTCATCACGGCGTGCGCCGCCTATACATGCGTCAAATTCAAATTCTTCGATGGTATCCAGCAACGTGAAAGTCTGCAACCAGTTGCGGCTTGCATTCTTGCCGGTTTGCTCCTTCAATCCTTTCGCTTTGATGGTATCTTCCACATAACGAACGATCAGTTTCGCATTGATTTTTTCGGCCAGCTCGTCACGGTATTCGATCGCTTCGATGAAGTTATGACCGGTATCGACGTGCACCAGCGGGAAGGGGATTTTACCCGGCGCGAATGCTTTTCTAGCCAAATGAACCAATGTGATCGAATCCTTACCTCCTGAAAACAACAGGGCGGGGCGCTCAAACTGGCCGGCTACTTCACGCATAATGTAAATGGCCTCTGCTTCCAGCTGATCCAGGTAATCCGGAGCGCTGCGTTCACTAATCTCCCGTTGGATCTCGGAGGCCTCGTTCACTGAAATTGACATATTATTGGTTATTGATTTAAATGTTTAAAGGGCTTTAAGCGATAGGCTGTAAGCTTTATGCTTTAGGCCGTAAGCTGTATGCCGTAAGCTTAAAGCCTATTGCTTATAGCTTATAGCTTAAAGCTACTTCGCATGCAACCCGCATTCTTTTTTCGACTCATCCTCCCACCACCAGCGACCGGCGCGGAAGTCCTCGCCTTCCTGGATCGCACGGGTACAAGGCGCGCAGCCGATGCTCACGAAGCCTTTGTCGTGCAATGGGTTATACGGAATGCCGTTGGATTTTACGTATTGTTTTACCTCTTCGAACGACCAGTGCAGGATCGGGTGGAACTTGAAAAGCTGGTGCGCTTCGTCCCATTCGAGCCTCGGCATATCATGACGGTTCCCCGACTGTTCTGCCCGGATACCCGTCACCCAGATTTTCGCACCTTTCAATGCACGGTTCAGCGGTTCCACCTTGCGAATGAAGCAGCACTCCTTCCGGTTTTCGATCGATTCGTAGAAGCTTAGCGGCCCTTTCGTGCTCACCAGGTTTTCCACCGCGTCGGTTTGCGGGTAGTATACCTTGATTTTTGTGTCGTATCGGTTGTTGGTCTTTTGCAAAGTCATATAAGTCTCTGCGAAAAGCCTTCCCGTATCGAGCGTGAAGATGCCGATATTGATATTATTCTTTAAAATGAGGTCGCTGATAACCTGGTCTTCATACCCAAGACTGGTTGAAAAAACGACTTCCCCGGGAAAAAGATCCGCCAGAATCGCGAGCGATTCGATTTCACTTTTGCCCTCGATGGCGGCGTTTAAAGATGCTAATGTTTCGTTCATGGTTGTTCTCCGGCTAATTGGATAGCCTCTTTTAATATGCGGTCGCTGATCCGAAAATCAGTTTCCAGTATTTTTTCAAAAACCGCTTTGGCCGAGGGTATCTTGTTTTCCGTTTTGGCTTTGACAATCACCCCGATCGTACCGGTCACTTTTATATTCATTTTCGCCGCTGTTTTCCGGGCTTTCAGATCGTCGAGGATCACTGTGCAGCCCTGCGTCTCAAATGCGAGGGTTAATGCAGAAGCTTCTCCGAGATCCAGTATTTCTTCAAACAGCGATTGCAAGGTTTTGTTTTCAACTTCTTTGACTTCGATCCACCCGGGCAGTTCGCTGCCCAATTCTCCTGCAATTTCTTTCGTGACAAAAACATGCTTGTAAATGCTTTTCAGGATTTCCAGCTCTTCGATTTTGGCCAACAAAATCAGGCAACTGGAATCTGCAATTACAAGCGCATCACGCATTGGCTACATCACTTTTTAGATCTTCCACGGACTCGCCGAAAAGGGAGAATCCAAACCTTCCCATGATCTCGATGAAAGCCCTCTTGCTAATGCCTACAATGGCGGCAGCCTGACCCGCACTTACCTTGCCGCGCTCATAAAGCTGGCCCGCCAGAAGCATTTTGATTTCAAATTCTTCTGAATCCAGGGACTCCGGTAAGTTGATGGTCAACGCTTTCATATAGTCATTATATTGAACTTTTACACTATTCCAATATATCACTTTTCACCGACACTTCCACGGCGTGGGTGAAGTCCTCAATCAGGTCTTCAATGTCTTCTAAACCGACTGAAATGCGGATCAAACCTTCGGTAATCCCCAGTGCGGCTTTCTCTTCCGGCTTCAATTTCGCGTGGGTGGTCGTGTTCGGGTTGGTAACGATCGTGCGCGTGTCGCCGAGGTTGGACGATAGCGATGCGATCTCCAATGCATCCATAAATGCCGCCACGCGTTCGAAACCGCCTTCAAGGTCGATGGTCACGATGGAACCGCCGGCGCTCATTTGTCGCTTCGCCAGTTCGTACTGCGGATGCGATTCGAGGAACGGGTATTTTACTGATTTTACATCAGGATGCTTGTCCAGTGCGGTAGCCAGTGCCAATGCGTTGGAAGCATGTTTCTCCATTCGCAGGCTCAGCGTTTCAAGGCTTTTGCTTAACACCCAGGCATTGAATGGCGACATCGACGGCCCAGTCTGGCGGCAGAAAAAGCGCAACTCCTTGATATATTCTTTTTTACCTACCACAATACCACCCAACACGCGGCCCTGTCCGTCCATGAACTTCGTGGCGGAATGTAGCACGAGGTCGGCGCCGAAATCGGCCGGGGTTTGCAATGCCGGTGAAGCAAAGCAGTTATCTACGTTGAAAATGATATTGTGTTTCTTGGTAATGCGACCGATCATCGCGAGGTCCACCAGGTCGAGTCCGGGGTTAGAAGGCGTTTCGAGGTAGATCATGCGGGTGTTGGGCTGTACAGCTGCTTCCCACTCGGCCTCGCTCGCGTCGGCATCCAGGTATGTGTAGGTAATGCCCCATTTCGGCAATATCTGCGTGATAATCTGGTGCGCAGAGCCGAACAATGCACGACAGGCCAGAATGTGGTCGCCGCTTTTCAGCAATGCTGCCATGCTCGCAAACACCGCCGCCATACCGGTTGCGGTCGCCACGCCGTCTTCCAGACCTTCCAGCATGCAAACCTTATCCACAAACTCCTGCACGCTCGGGTTAGAGAAGCGGCTATAAATGTTACCTTCTTCGGTTTCCTCAAAAAGTGCTTTTCCCTGCTCCGCGCTCTCGAACGTGAAGCTACTGGTCAGGAAAAGGGGAGTCGAATGTTCGCGATACTTGGTTTTACTGGTCTGAGTGCGTATCGCTTTGGTTTGTTTTTTCATATGAAGCTTTAGGCTATATGCTTTAGGCTTTAAGCCTTTTATGTAATGTATTGTAAATCAATTTCTGTAAGCTTTAGGCGATATGCTTTTAAGCTATATGCTATTTTATGTAGTGTGCTGTAAATTAATTTTTCTGCCTTCAAATTTCTGATTGCCTCAGCTTACAGCCTATTGCTTAAAGCTTACGGCCTATTGCCTATATCCCACTCAAAACCATATAAATAATTCTCACGCTCACGATGATGACAATCGTTCCTACCATGATCATCATGGTTTTGATCGGCAGGCGGCGGGATAGTGTGGCGGCGATGGGCGCGGAGACCATACCACCAAGGATAAGGCCGAGCACCACTTGCCAGTGTGAAAATCCGATAATGCTGATGAAGGTAACCGAGCTTGCCAGCGATACGAAAAACTCAGCGAGGTTCACCGACCCGATGGTGTATTTGGGGTGCCTTCCGCGCGCAATGAGCGTGGAAGTTACGATTGGCCCCCAGCCGCCACCGCCAATGGAGTCCAGCGTTCCGCCTGCCATCGCCAGCCAGCCGATCTTCTTGATCGGCCTTTTTTCAACTCGTTTCTTTAACGCTTTCTGTATAATAAGGATTCCCAGGATCAGCGTATAAATTGCCACCAATGGCTTGATGATGTAAATGTATTTTTCGAGGGACGACAATGCGTAGGCGCCCACAATCGCTCCCAGCACGCCGGGAAAGAGGATCTTCTTGAACAATTTGCTGTTCACATTCCCGAATTTCAGGTGCATATAACCCGAAACACCGCTGGTAAAGATCTCCGAAGTGTGTACACTGGCACTCACAGCCGAGGGCGGTACCCCCACGGTAAGCAGGAATGTCGATGCCGTTACACCATAGGCCATACCCAAAGCCCCATCTATCATTTGGGCCACAAAGCCGCCCAGAACATAATAAAAGAAGCCTTCACTCACCTCTAGTTCGTTCCAGAGGAGTGTCAGACGGTCGTAGGTGAAAAAGGTGAAAAGCAAATGCCCGATCACCATCAACGCGATCGCAGAGAAGATGTTAACCGCGATTTCAGTGCGGCTTCTTTTGCGTACGGTAGCGGCCCAAAGCTTTTGCTGGATGGTCTCCCAGGTGAGAGGTATTTTTGTATTATTTCTGGAAACCGGATCGGCTGGGATGTCATTTCCGGGGCTAACAGCCGCTGTCTGGAAAATATCGTCGGATTCCTCGGGCAGATCGCGCAGAAAAACCGCCTTTCCCTGCTCACGTGCAAGCGCAGCCAAACGCCGATCTTCCTCAGGATCACCAGTTGCGATATAGGCAACATGTAACGATTCCCAATTGTTTTCGGTGTTTTCAGTTGAGGGTGTAAAATCCGCCGCTTCCTTCAAAGTCTATGTAGTATACTATAATTATAGAGTAAACTTTCAAGAAAATAGCAAACATTTGTTTGCTATTTCAGGACGGCAAATTTAAGATCAATTTATTAGTTTTCAAAGAATAAAAACGGAAGCCGCGTTAATAAACACGGACTTCCATAAGCGATACCGGCACGTGCGCATGGCTGTTTTGCAGCCTTACTTTCAACGAACGCGTCGTTACCGGTTTAGCGATTGTCAAAGTTCTTTTAGTCAGGTGGTTATCAGTTATTGTTCCGATTACCTGGTTTGTAGCGTCCAGTACTTCGATATCCTGCGCGCAAAAGGGCATTACCGTTTCAGGATGGACGTAAATTACGTTTTCCATCGGGTGGTCGAAATCGGTATCGAACACGAAATCGATTTTGGAAATGCTTTGAGCCTCATCCCACTGCAATTGGAGTTCGGGATGGCGATCATCCTGCGCGGCTACCCAGGCATTAGGTCCGGCAATCGGACGATGCCAGCCGTTTTTCAGGTTTTCTGTTCCAAATAATGCAATGGGCTTGCTTAGCGCAAATGCAAGGTTCAATCCGGCCGGCCGGCGCTGCGGGCACCAGAACTCGAAGGTGTCCACGCCCAGATCCTCCGTAGGTTCCTGTTTTCCGTAGTTGGAAACGGCAGGATTGGTCGCATTGAAAACGGTCACCAGTCCGGTAACGCGCTGCTCGCTATACTGGATTTTGACGTGCTCATTTTTCAGGAAGCATACAAATGCATAGCACTCCTCGGAGAAATAGCTGTCCCATTCCAACGTCAGTTCGTGTTTTCCGGCTATCAGACGGTAGCTCTTGGTTTCCAAAGTCACATTGGGCGTATGGTTGAACGGCTTGCTGCTTTTACGAAGTTCTGCAACCAGTTCCGTGTCCCGGCTAGCTTCCACCCAAACAGTTACCCAAGGCATCTCGCCTTTGACAGGCAGCATTTGCGCCACGGAATGTTCGATGGATTTCCATTGGTCAGAGCCGCTGAGCGCTGTTAATTCCAATGTCGAAGAGGCGCTGATTTTGGCGCTGGTGACCAGGTTTTCAGGATCGGCAATCACTGTTTGCGGCAAATACTGGCCTGAGCGCCACAGTTCCAGTTGCAGTTCGTCCAAATGCTTTTCCCCGACTTCCCGTGGCGAACAATCATGCCTTTTGGCCACAGCTGCGGCAATGGCAACGGCCTGCCCGCCCGTTGCGCTCGTAGCCATCACGCGTGTAGAGGCGAATGCTACGTGTGTAGCGCTGATAATGCGGCCCGCGATGAACAGGTTGTCGATGTTTTTGCTATAAAAGCAGCGATATGGGATACTGTAAACGCCTTTGCTGTGCCATTGGTTACAACCGGCCTGGTCGGAATACACGCCGTCGGCAGGGTGGAGGTCGAGGCTCCAGCCGCCGAACGCCACGGTGTCATGAAACACTTTTTGTTCGACTACATCCTGTTGTTTCAACAAATAATCGCCTTCAAAACGGCGACTTTCGCGCTTGCCAGGTATCGTACCGACCCACTCTAGCGTCATATTTTCCGCCTCCGGAAATTCACCGGAATTTTTAATGTAATTCCAGGCTCCGTAAACGACCTTCCAAAGC
>DATMSL010000727.1:0-7106 GCA_035565435.1 Dyadobacter sp.
CTCAACTTCGGAGCCCTCCGACTGCAATGCGATCTGGCCTTTTGAAGCCGTCGCGTCGTAGCCGTAGTTGACGAGCACGCCATTGAGCCATACTTTAATCGAATTCTTAACACATTCTATCACCATCGAATTCCATTCGCCCAGAGGCTTTTCGGTGCCATCGGTGAGGTTGGGAATGCGGCGGAGTTTGTCGCCATTCACACCCCATTTCTCCTTCGGTCCGCGGCGTTTCTCCATGTCGGGTACGGTAATATCCTCCTGAATACACCAAAAATCACCTGCATTCTGATGCATCATTTGTACCTCGATGGATTTGGGAAACATATCATACAAATCGCGCGGCTTGGAAACGAATACCAGCGCACCGCAATTGCCCGGCTTGCCAGCGAAGCGGTATTGATAGGTAAACCGGAAGTTCTCATACTGCGCGTCCGTGATCAGGTGTCCGCCGGGTGTTCCCAGGCTCACGAGCAGGCCATTGCGCACGAGGAACGGGTTCACAGTCTTCGGATCTTTGTCCATTTCGGGCACATCGATGTGCCATCCTTTCAGGTCCTTTCCATTGAAAAGCGCTTTGGTTTGGCTGTAAGCGTGTTGTGAGGTGATAGCGAGGGTCAGGGCGAGCGGAAGGAACAGTTTCTTCATGAACGGTCGATACTATTTAAAGGTTTAATGGGATTTGAACCGGAAAAATTAAGCAATAATCGGGTTAGTAGCTGTATGGGCGCTTCAAATGTTCGGTTATTGGGTTAAATTGGTGCCTTGTCACTTCAAAATCATTTAATCAGTCCATGAAAAAACTGGCCGCATTGTTTGCCACGCCCTTATTATGCTCGTATGCGTTCGCGCAGTCGATCCGCTATGATGTATCGTTTCCCAATATCGTTCACCATGAAGCCCGCATTGCCCTGACCGTATCAGACGCGCCTCAGAAAGAGCTGCTTTTCAGGATGTCGCGCTCGTCCCCGGGCAGGTATGCGACGCACGAGTACGGGAAGAATGTCTATGATGTGGCGGCATTCGATAAATCGGGCAAGCCGGTGCCGGTGCAGCGCGTGGATGGCGATGTATATAAAATTGCTGCGACCAATGGTTTTGTGAAGGTCGAATATACTTTATATGCCAATCACTCCGACGGTACTTACGCCGGAATCGATGCCAGCAGTGTGCATTTCAATATGCCGGCTACATTCATGTGGGTAAAGGAGCTGGAAAAAGCGCCGATAACCGTTGCGTTCAATCTGCCGAAAGCCAATTCCTGGACGATCGCCACCCAGCTCAAAACAACTGGTGAAGCGAACGTTTTCACTGCTCAAGATTTGCAGTACTTCATGGATTCGCCCACTAAAATCGGCAAGCTGACGATCAAGGAATGGACGGTACCCAATGCGGATGACAAGCCGTCGCAGTTCAGGCTTGCATTGGAGGCGAAGGGCAGCGACTCACTCGCTACCGCATTTGCCGGAAAAATAAAACGCATTACCGAGGAGGCGCGGATGGTTTTCGGTGAATTTCCGGTGTTTGACAATGGGAGCTACACCTTTCTGGCCAGCATTAATCCTTATGTAAAAGGCGATGGCATGGAGCACCGCAACAGTACGATGATCACTCTGCCAGTGGCATTCGACGGTTCCGACAACCTGCTCGGCGTATTCTCGCACGAGTTTTTCCACACCTGGAATGTCGAGCGCATTCGCCCGAAAACCCTCGAACCTTTCAATTTTGAAAAAAGCAATATGAGTTTCGAACTTTGGTTCGCCGAAGGGTTTACCCAATATTACGGTGATTTAATTCTCGAAAGGGCAGGTTTCGATTCATTGGAGGAATATTGCCGCACCCTGACATCACTCGTTAATACAAAGGAGAATACCGCCGGTGCAAAGCGCATTTCGCCTGTCCAGGCCAGCAGCAATGCCGTTTTTGTAGATGCCGGTGTGGCGATCGACAAGACGAATTATCCGAATATTTATACTTCTTACTATCCTTACGGAGCCTCGGTGGCGCTCGCATTGGATCTTCAATTAAGAGGCAAAGGGCTGAATCTCGATGACTTTATGAAGGCCGTTTGGGCAAAACACGGGAAACCCGAGATTGCCTACAATGTGTCGGACCTGGAAGCGGTTCTGCGCACCTATGCCAAAGACAAAGTATTCGCACAGCAGTTTTTTACAAAATATATCAACGGACACGAATCACTGGACTACGCGCCGTTGCTCGCCAGGGCGGGATTACTGTTGAAAAAACAGTTTGAAGGACAAGCCTGGATCGGCGATATGCGCTACAAAGAGGGGGCCGGGCTCACCATCACGGCAAATACGATCATTGGAAGCCCGCTCTACAAAGCCGGACTGGACATCGACGACGAAATACTGAAAGTGGATGGAAGACTGGTATCGAAAAACGATGAACTGACTTCCATACTCAAAACACATAAACCGGGCGACCAGGTTGCGGTGGAATATAAACACCGCGACGAGCAGAAGACGGCAATGCTCGAACTGGTTGAAAACCCACGTTTGCAGGTAGTGACGTTCGAGGAGGCGGGGCAAGCGGTTTCGGCCGATATGCAGGCGTTCCGAAAGGCCTGGCTGGGAAGTAAATGGAAGTAATAAAAAAGCGGTTGCCGATCTGGCAACCGCTTTTTGCATTTAGCGCGTGAGTAGTATCTTTTTGGTTTCCATCACATCTGGTGTCTTCACTTGGAGCAGGTAAATACCTGCGGGGGCATTGCC
The DNA here is from genome assembly GCA_035565435.1 of Dyadobacter sp. Taxonomy (GTDB): domain Bacteria; phylum Bacteroidota; class Bacteroidia; order Cytophagales; family Spirosomataceae; genus Dyadobacter. Next base: position 2,733 of record DATMSL010000727.1, read on the forward strand.
GAGGCTGATGCGCTCTTCATGCGAGCCTTTGCCTTTGACGCTTCGCGTATGCCAAACCTTGCCCTGCACGTCGGTCACACGAATGGTTGCCGCCTCACCCATTTTCAAATGGAAGCTGGCTTTGAACTCGCCGGGGGCGGGGTTGGGGTAGGCTTGGAGCAATGGAGCGTCAGTTTGCGTGGAAATAAACTCCGGTGCCGCCATTCTTGCGTTGCTTTGCACATTTCCGATACAAATTTTGTCCTGACGGACAGCTGCTCCCGGCAATCCCTGAATGCGGATAGTATTATTGCCAACTGGCAAATTGACGTAGAATGTCTCTTCGCGCCATACGATATTCCAGCTATAAGTAGGAGATAATTGCAACGTTGAAATCGCAATATTTCCATTCACGGATACGCTTACTTGCGCGTTGGGCTCCGCATAATAACGCAATGTCACGGGATAAAGCCCGGAGGTGGGCACATCCGGCACGTAGTAGTCGACATAGTAATCATAATTGTTTTGGGCACCTTTGGTTTGTCCGTTCGATGCGTTCGGATCGCTGCTGGTAGGGCCGTTACTAGCCGACCACTCGGCTTCCCTGCACAAGCTGAACGGCCCGGAAGGCTCGCATCCGCTGACGGTAATATCAAGATTTTGGACGACCGGCTCGCAACCATTCTTGGTAGCAGTTAATGTGTACGTAAAGGTGCCGTTGGTATAAGGAGGCAAAATAGTAGCGGAAGCAAATGTTGAATTTGTACCTTGCCCATGCCATTCGTAGGATACCGATGGGCAATCGGAGCCAGTGCAGCCAGCGCCCACGAATACGGTCGTCGAACATGCCGGGGTAAGCGTCGTTGCAGAGGCCGTGATATTGAAATCGCAGGTTGGCGGGTTGCCGGTTCCGCCGCTTCCGGTCACACAAATTCTGTCCTGACGGATAACGGGGTAACCAAACCCGCTCCAAATTCGGATTTTATTATTACCCTCCTTCAAGGTGAAATTGTAGGTTTTCTCAGCCCATACGACATTCCACGAACCGGACGCGGCCAAGCCCGTCAATGGTGCAGTCTCCTCACCGTTGACGCTGATCGTAATGCCGGTAGGCTGCGTGGAGTAATAGCGCAGTGTCACCTGATGCGGCCCTGTTGCCTTTACACCGTTGACTTCATATTCAACAAAATAACTCGGCCCGTTCTGGGTGCCGCGGGTCTTGCCATTTGATGCATTCGGGTCGTCGGTGATTTCCCCGTCGCTATTCGAGGTTTCCGCTTCCACACAGGTGCTGAACGGTTCAACAGGGTTCGGGTCGCAGTTAACCGTAACCAAAACCTTTGAGGTCATAGGCCCGCAACCTTCCTTGCTGGCGGTAACCCAATAATTATATGCTGCGGCTACCGCAGGTGCAGGCACCGAGGCGGGATTGCCTGTAAAATTAAGCCCTCCGCCTGTCCAGCTGTACGTTACGCCCTCACAATTGGGGCCGGAACATTGCGCGGTAAACGTAATAGTTTCCGAACATTGCGGCGTAGGGTCGGATACCGACGCGAATACATCAAAGTCGCAGTTAGGATCGCTAGGGCCGTTTTCTATCCAGCAGGCCTTATCCTGTCTGACATTGTATCCCGGTAACTCCATGATACGGATCCAGTTATTACCTGCATGCAGCTCCACCTCAAAGGTATGCTCGCGCCAGACAATGTTCCAGGAATTTGAAGCGGGAAGATCCACTTGTTCTATGGTACCATTGTTAACGTCAACATTCACCACCGAATTTTGCTCGGCATAGTACCGCAGAGTAACGAGATATTTGCCGGTTATCGGAACGTCCGTTTGATAGGTAACCCAATAATCCGACGAATCGCGGTCGCCGCGGGTCAGGCCACCGGAAGCATTCGGATCCGGCGAGATAGGAGCATTACTGTTGGCATTTTCAGCTTCAAGACAAATGGTAAACGGTTCTGCAACCCGGCGTACGGCAGCAGTGAATTCGGGTGAATTACCGGCATCACCGCCCGCAGGCGCAACAGCATAGGAGGCAATCGCTGAGAGCAGAATGCAAATGACGAACGTAAAGGTTTTCATAGGATGCAGGGATTTGTGGTTGAATGAATATTCCAGCGGGAACCTTTGGAAAAGGCAATCCGAACTTGAATTGTCTACATTTTTCGAGACACGATCCGCTATGTTAACCGTGGCGACATGACCAAAAAATATTGATTATCAGCGAAATCTACCCCTGCTTCTCGGAAAGGTACTTCCAATACCGGCGAGGCACGTGTCGCACGTGCAGTCGCGTGTTTTTTCGCGCCTGAATGTTGGTACTTTTGAAATAGTCCTGCCAAAGCAATGTATAGAGCTGTTCTTTCGGGTCGAGCAGGCCGGAGGGAAGCGCATTGGTGACCGACATTTGCGGCGCAGTGCCGAGCTCTATTTCTTCGGTTTTTTCGAGGTCGTAATACAGGCCGTATTTTCTTTTCAAATCATAAATGATCCAGCGCTGGTCGGCATAGCGGTTCTGGAAATGCTCGGTAAGGAGTGGGAGTACATCAAAGTCAGGCTCAATATGGGCGTAGTAAATGCCGTCGCCCGTTTTTTGAAATCGTATAAATGCCTCCATCCGGTGTTTTTCTCGATGGACTTTCTGTGCAGTCTGGGAAATGGCCAGCACGTCGGGATGTGCGAAGTTTTCGCACGCGCCGGGCGGTTGGTCGATCACATATCTGGCGAAATTGAACAAATGCTGGTAAACTTCCGGCTGTTCGGAAAGGAAAGCCTTGTAGAACCGGAACTGCCATTCCTTTCCGAGCTTTCTGCAAAGTCCTTTCCAAACCCGCTTGCCTTTTTCGCGGTCGGAAATCACCCGGTACCCGGGATCGAAAACATCCGGAACGTGAAATGCTTCGCTCAAGAGCTTCACTGCCTGCGATTTTCGCTGGTAGCATTCAAAAACGGCTGTTAGTAACCCTTCCAGCGAACCGTCGAAAATATAAAGCTCCATCAGAAAAGCGACAATTGATTAAGCGGATTCTTCTGGTATTTGCTTTTGCTTTCCGAAAGGATCAGCCCTTTGATGTGTCCCGCTTCATATTCTTTGAGTTGAACAGGGCTGTCGGCATACCGGATAAAGTGCCGGGCCTTTCCGAATGCAATGCCGAGCTTTCGCAAATGACTCTGGTACAAGCGCCCGAATTTGCGTGCCTGAACGATTTTCAATGCCGAACTCACGCCGATACCCGGCACACGCAGGATCATATAGTAATCGGCCGTATTGATATCGACAGGAAACTGTTCAAGATTGCGCAATGCCCAGCTCAGTTTCGGATCGACGTCCGCTTCGAGGTTCGGATGAACGTCGTTAAGGATTTCCTGGACTTTAAAACCGTAGAAGCGCATCAACCAGTCGGCCTGGTACAGCCTGTTTTCGCGGATCAACGGCGGCTGGGAGCCGATTGCCGGCAGTCGCGCATCGTGGCTGATCGGAATATAGCCCGAGTAGTAAACCCGTTTCAGGGAAAAATTCTGATAGAATGCATTAGCCGTGTACAAAATCTCTTTATCCGACTCAGGCGTAGCACCCACGACGATCTGTGTGCTCTGGCCTGCCGGCACGAATTTCGGCACGCTTTTGATCAGTGCTTTCTCGCTTTCGAACTGAGTAATGCTGTTCTGAATGTATTTTAAAGGCTTTTTCACCTCTGCATGTGATTTCTCGGGAGCAAGCAGTTTCAGGCCCGTTTCGGTAGGCATTTCGAGATTAATGCTCATGCGGTCGGCATACATGCCCGCCTCGCGCAGCAGTTCGTCGCTCGCGCCGGGGATCGTTTTTAAATGGATGTAACCGTTGAACCGCTCTTCCTGTCGCAGCTTTTTCACAATGCGAACGAGCCTTTCCATTGTATAATCGGCATCCTTAAAAATGCCCGAGCTTAGGAACAGCCCTTCGATGTAGTTGCGCCGGTAGAAATTCATCGTCAGTTCTACCACTTCTTCCACAGAGAATGCAGCCCGTTTGATGTCATTGCTGCGCCGCGAAACACAGAATGCGCAATCGTAAATACAGTGGTTGGTGAGCAGTATTTTCAAAAGCGACACACACCGGCCATCTTCGGTGTAGGTGTGGCAGATTCCCGTTCTTTCCGCGTCCCCAATTCCCTTGTTCTCATTTTTCCGGTTGCTGCCGCTCGATGAGCATGACACATCGTATTTTGCAGCATCAGCCAGAATCCCCAACTTCTCCCGGATCCGCTCGTACATACCAAAATTTGCAATTAGTTAAATCGGCCTAAAATATCGAATGGCAATTACCAGTTATTAGAAGGTCATGCCAGGCGATTATTTGTGCATGAAAATATCAATTATCTGATACTAATACAATCTTTTGTGGCG
>DATMSL010000728.1:0-4944 GCA_035565435.1 Dyadobacter sp.
GATCAACATAGCCGGCCTGTCGCTGGGGCTTACCTGCTGCAAGCTCATTGTGCTGTACACGAAAGACGAAGTGAGTTTTGACCGGTTTCAGGTGAACAAGGACCAGTTGTACCGGGTGATGGTCACGAGCAAGGACGAGCATGAAACCCGTACATTTGGAAGCACCAATGCCATTCACGGGCCGACTTTTAAACAGGATATCCCCGATATTAAAGAGGTAATCCGGGCGCAGACCAATTCTTTTGTGGTTAAAAAGGGTAATGAAGTATTGAAGGAGGACGTGTTGTTTGCAGACGCCCCGTTCTTCTCGGTTTTTTCGATGCCACTGCTTTCCGGAGATCCCAAAACGGTCCTTTCGGATATTCATTCTATCGTTTTGAGCGAAGATCTGGCTGAAAAGTATTTTGGTTCGACAAATGCGGTGGGGCAAACGATGCACCTGAAAGTCGGGGACGAATTTGAACCCTTCATCGTGTCCGGCGTAGCGAAGCGTTGCCCGCAGAACTCGTCGATCCAGTTTGATGCCGTGCTGCCTTTCGCATACCAGGAAGCAAAAGGCTGGACCGACAGCGAATGGATGGGCTTTTACATGAATACATTTGTTTTGCTACATGAAAAGGCTGATTATCATGCGGTAGTGCGTAAAATGAATCAGGTTTCCAAGAGCAAAGTCACTGCGGAGGCGGGTCAGGGTAGAGAGATCAGGAACCAGGTTACTTTCGACCTGATGCCTTTTCTGTATATGCATTTGCAGAGTAATAACGGCGACCTTCGCAACGGCCTCGACCACGGCAGTAGTCCTATTTATTCGTACATTTTGTCGGGTATCGCGATTTTTATTCTGCTGATCGCCTGCATCAATTTTGTGAATCTCACGGTGGCACGCTCGCTCAACCGCGCGAAGGAGATCGGTGTACGGAAAGTGGTGGGCGGTTTACGAAAACAATTGGTATACCAGTTTCTCGGCGAATCGTTTTTGCTGTCCTTTCTGGCATTTGCACTGGCTATTGCGCTCACGCAAATCGTGTTGCCGGTTTTCAACGAGCTGGCGAATAAGCAGCTCGCACTTTCATATTTGCTGGACTCCGGGCTCGTATCGGGTTACGTGGCATTGTTTTTCATGACAGGCCTCGTTGCAGGCATGTATCCAGCATTGGTACTCTCCGGTTTCAGTCCGGTACAGACGCTTTACAACCGCACGAAACTTACACAGAAAAACTACCTGACGAAAGGGCTGGTCATCTTTCAATTTGCATTGTCGGTATGCCTCGTTATTGGTACCATCGTGATTTATTCTCAATTCAAATATCTGACCAGCAAAGACCTGGGTTACAACGATGAAAATCTGGTGAGTTTCAGTCTAGGCAGGGGTGGGCCGGGCAGGGAGGTTATGGAAGTTGTTCAGAATGAGCTGAGAGGCACCTCGGGCATTGCATCGGTGGCTGCATTTAATGGAAATTATAATGGGACAATTGCGAAAATAGACAACCGCGAGATCGGATTCGGCTACATTGGCGTGAGCGACGATTTCCTGAGCACATTGCAGATCCCGGTACTGAAAGGCCGGAACTTCTCAAAAAGCTTTTCTACCGATCCGGAAGAAGCGATTGTGGTTAATGAGGCATTTGTGAAGCGTGCAGGGCTTAAAAAACCGATCGGGCAGGAGGTAAATTTCGAGTGGAAGAACAAGAAAATGAAAATCATCGGCGTGATCCGCGATTACCACTACGCATCGTTGAAAGACACCATCGCACCATTGGTATTGACCCAGGACCCGAACTACCGAGTCGGTACCATTATCGCAAAATTGGATAGTAAGGACACACCGGCGACTATCAAGGCGATCGAGAAAATTTTCAGAAGCCATATCAAGAACCTGCCTTTTGAATACAAATTCGAAGACGAGGCAAACCTGAAACGGTACGAGTCGGAGGCTAAGTGGAAGCAGATGATCACGCTCGCTGCGGTATTGTCGATTTTTGTTTCCTGCATAGGTTTGTTCGGGCTGGCGACGTTCAATGCCGAGACACGCGTGAAAGAAATCGGCATCCGCAAGGTACTGGGCGCGTCGGTAGCGAGCATCACGGCGCTGCTTTCAATGGATTTTGTGAAACTCGTCGTCATCTCCATCGTCATCGCGCTTCCGATTTCGTATTATGGCGCGAATTTGTGGTTGCAGGATTTTCCTTACCGCATCCCGATGTCGTGGACCTATTTTGCCTGGGCAGCGGTGCTGGCGGTTGCGATTGCCGTTCTGACGGTAAGTTACCAGAGCATCCGCGCGGCCATGCTGAATCCTGTTAAGTCTTTAAGAACGGAGTGAGGGAGGAAGGAGGAAGGGGAGGAAAGGGAGGATGGATTTTCCCTTTTCTCCCCTTTCTCCTTTCTCCCTTTCCTCCTTCCTCCTTCCTCCTCTCTCCCTTTCCTCCTTTTCCCCCTTTCCACCATGCTAAAAAACTATTTCAAAATCGCCTTCCGTTCGCTGTGGAAGAACCGGCTGTTTACGGCTATCAATGTGCTGGGGCTTTCGCTAGGTTTGGCGAGCGCGGGCGTACTGCTCCTTTTTATTCAGAGGGGCATTACTTTTGACACCTTCCACAGGGACAATGACCAGATTTACTTTGTGCAAACGGCGGACGTTTCGGGACGCTATAATCAGACGGTCTATCCGATTCTGGAACAGATGGTGAAGACCTTTCCTGAGGTCGAAACCGGCACACATGTGCAGGGCTGGAACGACGTTTGGCTGAATCACAAGGGCAAAGACCTGCAAAGGCACACGAAGTACGTCGATAGCACCTTTTTCGATGTTTTTTCATTCAAACTCAAATACGGAAATGCTGCTTCGGCATTGAAACGGAAGCAGTCGATCATATTGAGCGATCAGATTGCGGAGGCGCTGTTTGGGGATATTAACCCTGTCGGCGAAACCGTAACGGTAGAAGATTCTCTGACTTTCACAGTCACGGGTGTGCTCGAACCGGTTCCGGCGAATTCGTCTATCCAGTTTGAAGTGTTGCTTCCCATTTCAAATCTGGAAGACAACAAGGGTTTTGCGTCGAATGCCGATTGGTATAACACTTTCGCCACTGTTTACCTCAAATTACGGAAAGGCACGGATGCCGGGAAGTTAGAAGCAAAATTCCCGGCCTTCGCGAAAACCCATTTTCATACGGACGGGCAAAAGCGGAAAATTCATATAGCGCCGCTGGAGGAATACATCCATTATGAAAACCCCAACTTTCGCTGGATGATTTATGGTGCCCTTACTATTGCCGTATTCATTGTGCTTATTATCAGTATTAATATGGTGAATCTGAATGCCGCTATGTCGTTCACGCGCGTAAAGGAGGTGGCGGTGCGAAAGGTCACCGGTTCGACGCTCGGGCAGGTGCTGGCGCAATTCTGGACCGAATCGGCGCTGGTACTGACAGGCTCGTTGCTGATTGCCATGGTGTTTGGCATATTCTATCTGGTGCCTCAATTCAATGAATTCAGGCAGGGCAGAATGCAGCTGGTAGTAAACTGGCAACAGGACTCCGCCACTTCCCTTACTTTGATCGGGATTATCGGTATCATCGCGTTCGTAGCCGGGACCATCCCCGCGGCTTACCTCAATAAGCTCGATTTGCGGGACACACTGAAGGGGAAACTGTCGGGCAAACCCGGATCGAAAAACTGGATGCAGGGTACGCTGATCGTCGTGCAATTGGTGATTGCCATTGTGTTGGTAGTAGGAGCGATTGCAGTCAGGTGGCAGATCAATTTCATGCGGCAGGCGGACACCGGATTCAAGGGAGAGAAAATAGTCGTGGTGTCGTCGGACCTGCAATACAAAGATGAGAATGCAGCCGTGCAGCAGTTTGTGCCTATTCTCAATGGATTGAAACAGAATTCTAAAATTGAAAGTATCGCTATCTCGGGCATTGTCCCGACGCGCTATTGGAATAACTATAATGTGTATACGCCCGAGGGCGACGACCGGAAAAACATCCGGCTGCGCCACGTCGGCACGAGTACCAACTATACCACCACCTATGATATCCCGATCGTGGAAGGAAGGGATTTTTCGGAGGAACTTGATAGGAAGGGCGAACAGCACCCTGTGGTGATCAACGAGGCTGCACGTAAGGCCTTTGGTTGGAAGACTGCGGTTGGGAAGCGGCTCCGCCAAGGTAACAACACGGATGTTTATACGGTGGTAGGAGTAATGAAGGACTTTAATTATGGCCCCTTGAAAGAACGTATCGAACCGTTGCTGCACTGGTACGACGGCCCTCCGAGCCTGAACAGCTACCTCTCCTTGAAGTTTGCCGATGTTTCGCAGGCAAAAGGCGTTTTGGCGGATCTCGAAACGGAAATGAAGAAAATACCGTCTAAACGCCCGTTTCAGTTTTTCTATATGCAGGAAGAGCTCGCACGGCAGTACAACGACCTTGATGGAATCTGGAAAATGGTCAATTTTGTGACGCTACTGGCGATTGTCATTGCTCTGGCGGGTATTTTTGGCCTCATATCACTCGCAGCAAGCAAGCGTACGAAGGAAATAGGTATCCGCAAGGTGCTTGGTGCCAGTGTGCAAGGGATTGCCATGCTCCTTTCCCGTGATTTTATCATTCTGCTGGTCGTTGCCATGCTGATAGGATTGCCTCTGGCCTACATGTTTGTGGTCAAATACCTGGCTAGTTTTGAATATCACGTCCATCTGCCCTGGTATATTTTTGTGCTTGTCGCCCTCGCGGCATTGCTTCTTACTATACTGACGGTTGGATTTCAGGGTATTAAGGCCGCACTGGCAGATCCGGTGAAGAGTCTGAGGAGTGAGTAGGGACTATTGCGGGAAATTGGTTAAGTTTAGTATTACAAATATGGTTTATACGGTTTTCGGTTGTAAATGATTTTCGGAAATGAGCGCAAGAACAATAGATTCAGAAATTGTAGCTT
>DATMSL010000729.1:0-2755 GCA_035565435.1 Dyadobacter sp.
GGCATCCGCTGCACAAGTGGCGGCGGGGTATCGCCTATCTTCTTTTTGTAGATTTCCAGCGAGACAAGCAGTTCCTTCGCTTTCGCTGGATTGGATTTCAAAAGGTTATGCTGCTCCCCGATGTCGTTTTTGAGATTAAACAACAATGTATCCGCAGCGGGAACGATCACCACGTTACCCGCTTTCACATCTTTCTGCGGCAGCCGGATCTTCCAGTCGCCCTTGCGATACGCTTCGATAATGCCGTTGGAATAATAGGCAAATTCATCGCCTTTCCGCTTCCCTGTACCAAATAACACCTGGCTGATATCCTCTCCGTCAAGCGGCTTTTGGGTTTGCGTTTTCTGGCTACCTGTGAGGCCGATAATCGTAGGATAAAGATCGAGTTGTGACGCCAGATCGTCATAAACCGTTCCTGGCTTAATTTTACCGGGCCAGTAAGCCACGGCAGGCACCCGTTGCCCCCCTTCGAAAGTGGTTCCTTTCCCCTGTCGCAAAGGTCCGGCCGAGCCGCCTTCCACATCGAATATCAGCCAGGGACCATTGTCGCTCGTGAAAACGACAAGCGTATTTTCTTCCAGCCCGTTCTTTTTCAATGCCTTCACTACTTCTCCCACGCTCCAATCCAGCTCCTCGATCACGTCACCATACAAGCCTCTTTTCGATTTCCCCTCAAATTTCGGCGAAGCGTAAATCGGCACGTGGGGCATATTGTGGGTAATATAGAGGAAAAACGGCTTATCCTTATTCTGGTCGATGAAGCGCACTGCCTCTTTGGTGTAGGTTTGGGTGATGTATTTCTGATTTACCTTAATACTATCCACATCGTTTCCGCGCAGGTACACCACGCCCATCATGTCGTTGCTATACGGAATGCCGTAATATTCATCGAACCCATTCTGTAAGGGTAAAAACTGCCTGTGATGGCCCAGGTGCCATTTCCCAAAGATCGCCGTGCGGTAGCCGTTGCCTTTCAATGCCTCGGCGATGGTCACCTCGTCGGAAGGAATGCCGGTAAAGCTTTCAGGGAAAAACACATGATCGATCCCCAGCCTGCGCGGGTAGCGGCCCGTAATGAGCGCCGCACGCGTAGGACTGCACACGGGCGACGTGGAGTAAAACGACGTCAGTTTGATACCGTTCGCAGCTAGCCCGTCGATATTCGGCGTGCGGATATCAGTCGCACCGAATGTGCCGATATCGCCGTACCCGAGATCATCGGCCAGGATCACGACAATATTGGGCTTACGCTGCGCCTGGGTCGTCAGAGCCGCCACCAGCAGCGCGGCACCTATTAGTAAGCTTCTCATGGAAGGATATTTAAAATGTTACTTTTCCTTTTGTAATAAACCCACTTTCTCCTGATTCTCCTCGTGCTGGTCGATGATCAAGTGCGTTATCTCCGAACAGCGTCTGCTGGAAAAAACGTGCTCAGCCGCTGCCTGCACAGGGCGGATAGTAGTCGTTTTGAAATAAATGGAGCAGAAAAAGCGGGCACCACGTACGTTGTGCCTGCGGGCTTGCAAACCTTATTTTACAGCCTGAAATCTTTCTAGTTTCTCTTTTTCGTCGGCCAGTCGTTTGGCATCGGCTTTCAGATAACCGAATTGGTGAAGGTCCTTGTCGGCATTCGCCGCTACCCAAAGCAGGAATTTCTTGGCCTCCGGATTGGAATTATTTTTTGCGATCGAAAAATGGATGTTTTCAACCGGCACATTCTTCACTTTTTCGGCTTCCAGTGTTGCGATCACCTGATCCAGGTTCTCCAATGCCTTTTCCTCTCTGGAAACCCGACCGTTGCCATCCAGGTCGACAGGAATGATCGTCAGCCCTTCTACCGGCTTGCGGGTTTGCAGGTCGTAAGCGAGCCCCGGCGTAGTGTATGTAATGCCTGTCTCATCTTTCAGAAGCGCCTTGATCAAGTGCTCGTCGGCACCGGCAATGGCTTTGCCTTTGATATTCTGCTGCTCATAACCGAAATATTTCGCGAAAGTGAGCGGTGCCCCGGCCTTCTGGAGGCGCGTGTAGATGGTGTACTGGGTCGTCAGCGACTTGTCTTTTTCCGCATAAATATCATGGAAGAATATCTGCTTATATGTCTTCTCATTCAACCCCTTATCTGCATATTCCTTCGCAAATACCGATTTCGCATTAGCCACCGGCAGCAGTGCATACCGACCAATCGAAATATATTCACGTGTGTCCTTCACTTCCTTCTCCTGGTCGTAAGCCTCGATCAGAAGGTCATATTTCGCCGGATCCGTGATCGTGCGCGTTTCGATCACGATCTGTGCCTTGGGATTGGCAGCGGTGTACTCCTTGATCCATTTATCGACCAGCGGATAGGCGAAACGCACGCCGGTAATGATCACCTTATTTTCGTTCGATTCCTGCGCAAATGCATGGGGGAAAGCAGCCAGCGCAAGACCTGCTGCCAGAAAGATTGTCTTAAAGTTTTTCATGATGTAAAAGTGGTTGGAAGCATGAGCCAGTTGACCCACAGCCAATTAATGATGTGTAATAGGATGAAAATCAGAATGCGGCGACACTTGCCATCACAGGCTGCACTCAACAACAGCAACAGGATGCGGGTGTGCAGGAATAAACGGAAGAGCCCACCATAGGCATAATAATAATGCGCGAAGAATAACGATCCATCGATTTCATGTTTGAAAAAGATTGTGGTATTGATCTCGTCTGCTGGTGGTTAACAGATAAAACCTACTAATTTGATAGACAAAGTAAATTTAAAGAA
>DATMSL010000730.1:0-1879 GCA_035565435.1 Dyadobacter sp.
GAATATGTTGCTCCCGGCCTCAATTAGTAATTCATAGAGACCTTTTTTGGCCATAATGTGTTTCAGGAATTTTTCTGGAATACGCTCTATATGAGTTAATAGGAACAAGACGTAGTCAACTTTGCTTTTGGCAAGTGGAGACAAATCTTCGAGGAAGCTCCTAAAATAGTGTTTGTAGAAAATAACTTCTCTGATTTTTTCCATATGTATAGTGTGATGTGTAAAGTTAACTTAAAATGGTACAAAAGGCAACCGGTCCCTACCAGTTGCCTTTTGTTCAAGATTACCATTACGCCGCGCTCTTCGTCTTTTCAGGCTTCGAAATGCATTTCCAGCAAAGTGTTGATTTTGGTTGTAAGGATTTCGATCAGCTCTTCATCCATAAACTCATATTCATCCGGAATATCAAGCACTTGAATGGGCGGCAAATCCAGATGGGTGTACAGTTTCCGAATCTTGGATTTATGATCGCTTTCCATGACCAGCGTGATGTCGGCCCAATTAAGGTCACCCTCCGAGATTTTCCTGTTACTCTGAGGACTCAACCCGGCTGACCGGATATTGAATCGGGGGTCGTTTTTGAAGATATATTCGGCCGTACGGCTGCGGCGTTTGTTCTTGCCGCAGATGACCAGAATGTTGGGACGATGCATATCTGTTATTTCTCCGCCAGCATAATCTTAGCTCCACCTTTACGAATGGATTCATAAACTGCATCTACCACGATCATATCTTTTAAGCCCTCCTCACCGGTGACATTCGGATCCGGTTTGTTGTTGAGGATAATGTCGGCGATACCATCCATTTGAAGTGTCTGGTGCGTAACCACGGGCTGGTTCATCGGGCCAAGATGCGTACGGCCTTTGATAGGGCCATAACCGAATGCGGGGCTCAGTTCCACAAATCCCTTTTCCCCGACTACATAAAGCCGCTCGTAATTATTGAATGCGTAGGTAGTACCGCAGCTGGCGACAATGCCGCTCGGGAATCCCAGCTGGAACATGATCGTCTCATCGACTTCTTTGAATTTAACCGGATCGGTCTTGGTTTCTTGCGCTGTTACCCAGATCGGCTCTTCGCCGGTTGCGTAGCGGGCGCCGTTCAGTGCGTAAATACCCACGTCCATCATTGCACCCCCGCCTGCGAGGGCTTTTTTCAGTCGCCATTGGTTCGGGTCACCGGATTTGAAACCCATATAATTGTTCACATGCATGATCTTGCCCAGTTCGCCGGCCTCGCGCATACGTATAAGCTCGCGGGTGTGCGGCTCGAAATGCATCCGGTAGCCGATATAGAATCTCACACCGGCCTTTTTGCAGGCTGCGATCATCTCCCGCGTTTGCTTTGCATTGTCGGCAACCGGTTTTTCACAGATAACATGTTTTCCGGCAGCCGCAATTTGCAGCACGTGTTTGTGGTGGAGGGAATTAGGCGTTGTGACGTAGACAATGTCGATATCCGGGTTATCCTTAATCCTGCCGACCGTTTCGTAGTTATAAGTGTTCTTTTCCGGAATGTTATACTTCTGTTTCCAGGTTTCCAGCTTGGAAGGCGTGCCCGAAACCGCCCCGACGAGTGTAGCCATTTTACAATCCTTCATCGCTTCCGCCACACGGGTTGCATAGCTGCCCAGCCCCATCAGCGCCACGCGTAGTTGCTTGTCTGCTTTCGGCCCGGAATACAGCTCACGAGCTGATGCAGGGAGGTCGCTCAACGCTGTTGCACCGATGCCCAATGATAGTTTTTGCAGGAAATCTCGACGGGTATCCATATTGATGAGTGATTTTCAGTTAAATGTTCAAAAGGCAAAAAGTGGGCTATGCCGTTGATCTCCTTGTGATTTTGTAACTCATTTATTTGAAAGTGTTAGTTCATCGGC
>DATMSL010000731.1:0-4214 GCA_035565435.1 Dyadobacter sp.
CGTCGTCGGCAATTTCCTCATCCTCGTCCAACTCATCATCCGTAACAATTACATCCTCGGCCGAAGCACCGTCTACTTGTGCTACCGGTTTAGGAACTACGTTGCCCTCTTCATCCAGTTCCTCAGCTTTTTCATCCGGATCTTTCAAAATGCGGGTTACCGAAGTAATTTCATCCGTGCTGCTCAGACGGATCAGTTTCACGCCCTGTGTGTTACGTCCCGCCTGGCGGATATCCAGTACGCTCATACGAATAGCGATACCATTGCGCGTGATGATCATCAGGTCGTCCTCTTCGGTTACCTCGCGGATCGCCACCAGCTTACCCACCTTGTCGGTTGCATTCATGGTCGAAACTCCTTTCCCACCACGATTAGTAACGCGGTAACTGTCAATTGCTGAGCGTTTTCCGTAACCGTGCTCGGAAACCACGAGCAGTTGCGCGTCCTCACGGCTGATGCAAACCATTCCGATTACCTTATTCTCAGGATCGTTCAGGTTGATACCACGTACACCGGCAGCAGTACGTCCCATTGGTCTTACACCTTTTTCATTGAAGCGAACCGCACGACCGGCAGCCGATGCGATCACGATGTCGTTGTCGCCGTTAGTCAGCGCTACATTCAGCAGGCGGTCGCCTTCATTAATTGAAATAGCAATGATACCATTGGTACGCGGACGGGAATACGCTTCGAGCAAAGTCTTCTTGATGGTGCCCTGCTCGGTACACATAATGAGGTAATTATTGTTGATATAATCCTCATCCGACAATGTCTTCACATTGATTACCGAGCGGATCGAATCTCCGCTTTCGAGGCTGATCAGGTTCTGGATCGGGCGGCCTTTTGAAGTTTTGCTTCCTTCCGGCACCTCGTAAACCTTCATCCAGAACAGCTTACCGTATTCGGTGAAGATCAAGAGGTAGTTGAGCATTGTCGCGGAGAACAAGTGCTCGGTAAAATCGGTATCCTTGGTTTTCACACCACGGGAACCAACCCCTCCCCTTGTTTGCGTACGGTATTCCGAAAGCGGCGTACGTTTGATATAACCTTCTTTGGAAATAGTGATGAGCATTTCCTCATCGGCGATCATGTCTTCGTCGCTGAATTCTTCGGCAGAAAACTCAATTTGTGTTCTGCGCTCATCTCCGTAGCGTTCCTTAATTTCGGTCAGCTCGGTTTTAATGATTTCGTACTTGCGGTACTCGTTGGCCAGGATGTCTTTCAAATCCGCGATCAGGAGCATGATCTCTTCATATTCCTTCACGATCTTCTCTCTTTCCAGACCGGTGAGACGTTGCAAGCGCATATCGAGGATCGCGCGTGCCTGGATCTCCGACAGAGCGAATTGCTCCATCAATCCGGTCTTGGCCGTTTCCGGGTCACGCGCCGCACGGATCAATGCGATAACCGCGTCGAGATTATCGAGCGCGATCAGTAAACCTTGCAGAATGTGCGCACGCTTTTCAGCTTCGCGGAGTTCATACTCTGTCCGGCGGGTAATTACCACGATCCGGTGGTCAACGTAATGCTTGATCAGGTCTTTCAGGTTCAGCAACACCGGGCGGCCTTTTACGAGCGCCACGTTGTTTACCCCAAAAGAGGTTTGCAACGGCGTGTATTTGAACAGGTGGTTCAATACAATATTAGGGATAGCATCCTTTTTCAGGTCGAAAACAATGCGCATACCTTCTCGGTCCGACTCATCGCGGATATCGGAAATACCTTCGAGTTTCTTGTCGTTGATCAGCGACGCAATCCGTTCGATCATCGCCGCCTTGTTGATCATATAAGGAATTTCGGTGACGATGATCTGCTCGCGACCGGTTTTCGAAACCTCGAACTGCGCCTTCGAACGCATGATAATGCTTCCGCGGCCGGTTTCCATCGCCGAACGTACGCCGTTGTAACCGTAAATGATCCCACCCGTCGGAAAATCGGGAGCCTTCACGTGCTCCATCAGTTCCGGGATGGTAATGTCGTTGTTGTCGATGTAAGCGAGTACGCCGTCCACGACCTCACCCAGGTTGTGCGGCGCCATGTTGGTGGCCATACCTACCGCGATACCGGACGAGCCGTTGACGAGTAGGTTCGGGAATTTGGCGGGAAGCACCGACGGCTCGCTCAGCGAGTCATCAAAGTTGGGTTGAAAGTCAACCGTGTCCTTGTTCAGGTCGGCGAGCAGCTCGTCGGCAATTCTTTTCAGTCTTGCCTCTGTATAACGCATCGCCGCGGGGTTGTCACCGTCGACAGACCCGAAGTTACCCTGACCATCGACGAGCGGATAGCGCAGCGACCAGGGCTGGGCCATACGCACCATCGTGTTGTAGACCGATGAGTCACCGTGCGGGTGGTATTTACCCAAAACCTCCCCAACAATACGAGCCGATTTTTTATGGGACCGGTTGTAACTTACGCCCAGATCGTCCATTCCATAGAGGACCCGTCTGTGAACGGGTTTCAGACCATCGCGAACGTCGGGCAAAGCGCGGGAGATGATAACGGACATCGAGTAGTCGATGTAGGCTCCACGCATTTCATCCTCGATATTAATCGGGATAATGTTTTCACCAGAAGATTCTGCCATAAATGATTAGAAAAGAATCAAAATTTTAAAGTGGGCTAAACCGATAGATTCAATCGCCCAGCGGATTAATACAATCTTATTGGTACTAAAAAGTCAAATTTCGCCATTTTTAAGCATTCTAACAAACTATCTTTTGTGCTATTTCGGCCCCTGGGGCGTATATGCGTGACTATCCGCGCATTACCTTTCAGAAATATACCGGGGAAAACTAAATTGGCATCTATCATTAAAAATCCCGTTCTTCCTGCTTATTAGCAATAGCTTAATTTTCGACAATTTTCACCTATGCCTTTACTATTAACCTTTATCGCGATCCTCGCGCTCATCCTACTCATTGCCTGGCTTAAAATCGACACATTCATTTCCTTCCTGCTGGTTTCCATCGCGCTCGGGCTCGCGAGTGGGCTGGACGTCGACACAGTCAGCAAGGCCATTCAAAAAGGTGTGGGAGGGACCCTGGGCGACCTGGTGCTCATTGTCGGGTTTGGGGCGATGTTAGGGAAGATGGTCGCCGACAGCGGGGCAGCCCAGCGCATTACCGATGCGCTGATCAGCCTTTTCGGTCAGAAATACATCCAGTGGGGTATGGCACTCGCGGGGTTTGTGATAGGTATTCCGCTGTTCTATAATGCAGGGTTCGTGATTGTAATTCCACTGATTTTTATGATCAGCGCAACTGCCCGGTTACCATTATTATATATAGGTATTCCCATGTTATCGGCATTGTCGGTTGCGCACGGGTACCTCCCACCCCACCCTTCCCCGGCGGCGATCGCCAGCCAGCTGCATGCCGACCTGGGCAAGACCCTATTCTACGGCATGATCGTTTCACTGCCAGCCATTGCCGTGGCCGGCCCTATTTTCGGAAAAACATTGAAACGCTTCCAGCCCAAACCTGATGCAGATTTGTTCGATGTAAAACCCCGCCCCGCTTCCGAGCTTCCAGGCCTGGGCATCAGCGTCGTCACCGCATTGCTTCCGGTGTTTCTACTTACCACCATGTCGGGCGTAAAACGCGTTTATCCCGACAATAAGCTAATCGCGCTGCTGGCCGAGCCCTATTTCGGAATGCTCGTTTCCGTACTTTTTGCAGCCTATGCATTGGGTGTAAAACGCGGCATGAGCATGAAAAAGGTAGGCAAATCCATGGAGGAAGCTTTCAAAGGCGTTTCCACCATTCTGCTGATCATCGCCGGTGCAGGTGTATTTAAAGAAATTATGACTGCCAGCGGTGTAAGCACCTTCATCGCCGAAAGCCTCAAAGGGATGGACATCTCCCCGCTCCTGCTTAGCTGGGCCATTGCGGCGGTGATCCGCGTTTGCGTGGGTTCTGCTACTGTTGCCGGCCTTACAACCGTGGGCATTCTCGCCCCCCTGCTCGCTAACGCGGGCGTACCCGCGGAGCTCCTCGTACTCGCCATAGGTTCAGGCAGTTTAATGTTCTCGCACCTCAACGATGGTGGCTTCTGGCTCTTCAAGGAATACTTCAACCTGAGCATCAAAGACACGATCCTAACCTGGTCGGTGATGGAAACAATTGTGTCTATAATGGGTTTGCTGGGCGTTTTAGTACTAAATTTGTTCGTGTAAATAACCTCGCCCTTAGTTCCTAGTCCGTCCGTTTTAAAAC
>DATMSL010000732.1:0-4687 GCA_035565435.1 Dyadobacter sp.
GCCGTGGATTTGCAGTCCTATCAGTCCTTTTTGCGGAATGGATTTATCGGGCTCGGTATAATCGACCGTTTTTGTACCATTCAGAAAAAGCTGAATGTGACCGTTCCGGCTGTGCACTTCGTAGTTGTTCCAATCGTTTCGTTTCACGATTTTCCCGACCAATGCGGAGTCGGGCGCGATCAGCGTTTTATTCCGTCTCGATTCATCATAAAGGCTCGCCCAGAATTTATCGCCCAGATCGGCCTGATAGCCCGTCATTTCGTACGGCGGATTTTGCAGCCGCACGCTATGGAACTGAACGCCCGTATTGATAAAGCCTTCGTGGCCGGTCAGTTTAAATTTGACCTTTAATATAAAGTTGGAATACTCCTTACGCGTACATAGGAATTCGTTATGAGGCACATTCTCTTCGAGCGAGCCGCCGGCAATGCTACCGTTCTCGATTTTCCAGGTTTTGACCGTGTCTCCCTCCCAGCCCTGGAAAGTTTTCCCGTCGAACAGCGAAACCGGCTTCCCGGCAGGCTGGATCATGATACATCCGGCAAACGCCAGGGCGGCAGCGCAGGCAAAATAGAATGGTTGTTTCCTCATGACACGATCAGTTAGTGCTAGTATGCTTTTTTCTAATGATGGTTAAAGCGATTTCGGAGTGGTTTTTACTTGACTGGGCGCCACAAGTAACCCACCATTGCTTTTAACCTAATATCCGTACTTTTACAACGTGTGACTGCCCCTGAATGCCGGCATACGTAAACCTGAGCAAGTTTTTACCAATGACTGATAGTACCCTGAATGAACCTAAAAATGATCTGCTGTTGGCGATCGAACGGTTTAAACTTGTGGCAAAAGCTACCCATGACGTGATCTGGGACTGGGACCTGGCGAGGGGAACGGTTTGGTGGAACGAGGGTATGCAGGAGATTTTCGGCTACCGCCCGGAAGACATCGAAAGCGGGCCCAATTCCTGGTTCGATCGCATCCACCCCGACGACCAGGAGCAGGTAGTGAAAAAGATTTACCAAGTCATCGAAAAGGGTGAGAGCAACTGGTCGAACTTCTATCGGTTCCGCCGGGCCGACGGCTCGTATGCGCACGTACACGACCGCGGGTACACGATCCAGGGCGGAGGCAAGCCCGTGCGCATGGTGGGTTCGATGATGGATATTTCTCCGCAACTTCGGTCGGATAAAGCCAGGGAGGAAAGCGAGGAGAGCCTCCGGTTCGCGATGCAAGCAGCCCAACTGGGCACCTGGAACCTTAACCCCTCCGATCGAACAGCATTGCTTAATGACCGTTGCAAAGAACTATATGGCAACCCCTCCGATGCAGAGCTGCATTATGAGGGCTTGGTCCAATTTATACATCCCGACGACCGCGCAAGGGTGATTGAGGCCGTAGAACGTGCGCTCGACCCGTCGGTGAGGGCTATTTATGATGTCCGCTACCGGGTTATCGGTGCCAGTGATGGAAAACTCCGCTGGCTGCATTGCACAGGTCAGGCCTATTTTGATCAGGCCGGTACCGCCTACCGTTTTTCGGGCATTTCCCGTGAAATCACGGCTGAGGTTACAAGTCAGGAAAAAATCGCCTGGGCTGACCAGCAGGCCGCCATGACCATTGAAGGCTCGGGAGCGGGATCGTTTATGGTAGCACTGGCTACTAACGAGATTATTTACTCACCTACCATGGCGCGGATCATTACCGGTAGTGAGGCGGCCAACATGACGCGGGATATTCTGCTTGCAAGCCTCCATCCCGAAGACATCGGCATCCGCAATCGTGCCTATGCCGAAGCAGAGGACAACGGGGAACTGCGCTATGAGGCCAGGTTTGTCTGGAACGACTCTTCCGTGCATTGGGTACGGGTGCTGGGACGGTACCTTTACGACAGCATGGGCAAAGCCATTTCACTGTCCGGCATTGTGATGGACATTACCGACCGCATTGAGTCGGAACAGCGGCTGAAAGTGAATGAAGAACATTTACGAACGCTGATTGAACAGGCACCCGTTGCCACGGCGTTGTTTGTCGGAAAAGATATGGTCATCGACATTCCGAACGAGGCGATGCTCAAAGTGTGGGGAAAAGGACGTTCGGTGATAGGCAAGCCGCTTCGGGAAGCATTGCCCGAGCTGGAAGGCCAGCCGTTTCTCGGCATTCTTGACCGCATTTACAAAACCGGCGAAGCGCATTCGGAGCAAGGGGCGAGAGCTGACCTGGTGGTGGATGGCCGACTGCAAACATTTTATTACGATTACACATACAAACCCCTGAAAAATTCGAGGGGCGAGGTATATGCCATCCTGGACATGGCTGTGGACGTGACCGAGCAGGTAATATCCCGGCAGGAGCTCGAACAGAGTGAAGAACGGTACCGGCAACTAGCCAGCGAGCTGGAACGGCGCGTGGGCCAGCGTACGGATGAGCTGCACCAGGCCAATATCGAGCTGGTCAATTCCAATAACAACCTTCAACAGTTTGCCTACGCCGCCAGCCACGACATGCAGGAGCCGCTGCGGAAAATCCAGTCGTTCGGCTCACGCCTGCTTTCGACCTATTCCGACAAGCTCGATGACAACGGCAAATACATGCTGAACCGCATTCAGGATGCTTCGAAAAGGATGTCGGCGATGATCGACGACCTGCTCGCCTACTCCCGCCTGACCACGCGCGAAGGCGAATTTGACGAAGTGCGACTGGATGCAATCGTGCATTCGGTACTGGCCGACCTGGAAATTTCGATTCAGGAACAAAAGACCGATATCATCGTCGAAGACCTGCCCGTTGTTTGGGGCAATGCCCCGCAGCTTGCGCAGCTTATGCAAAACCTGATCAGCAATGCGATCAAATACCGGTTACCCGACCAACAATCGGTCATCAGGCTGTCATACAGGACTGTGAGTGAAGCTGAAAAGGCGACATTACCCAAACTTTTGCCCGATCACCCCTACATTCGCCTCGAAGTAATCGACAACGGTATCGGCTTCGATGAGATTTACCTCGATCGCATTTTTCAGATGTTCCAACGGCTGCACGGGCGGAGCGAGTTCTCGGGTTCCGGTATTGGCCTGGCTTTATGCAAAAAAGTGGTTCAAAACCACCACGGTTATATTACCGCCCAAAGCCAGCCGGGCAAGGGCGCCACATTCATTGTGTACCTCCCGCAGCCGCGCTGAGGCGGCCTGGTTTATCGCTTTTGCCAGATATCCGCAAACTCTTCGGGATGGCGGCGGAACTGTCCGTGCACGTACTCGCATAAGGGTAGCACCTGCAATCCGTGCTCACGCGCGTAGGCAACCATTGCATCGAGCATTTTACGCGCCAGCCCGCGGCCTTCCATCGCCGGGTCCACCTCGGTATGGTACACGGTTAATGTGGTTTCACTTAATCCGATCACCATTTCACCTACCTGCTTGCCATCCTCCTCTGCGTAAAAAGCGCCGCGGCGGCGGCTATCGAGCTTGAATTTGATTTCTGCCATAATTTTTATTTAAAATACGTCACGTTCAAGGCAAATATATCCATAATTTTGCCGCCCCAATCGCCTTACGCCATGAACGTCTTCCCCGTCTCGAATTCCACCCTTTCCCCCCTTCACCTGGGGCATTTTATTCAAAAGCATTATTTCCCTGATCAACAGGTCGAATGCCGGATACTAAAAACCGGGATCAGCGACACTTACCTGATCGCAGCGCCCGGCAAACGTTACATTTTCCGCGTTTACAGTTTTCAGTGGAGGACATGGACGGAAATTTCGGAGGAACTGCGCTTGTTGGAGCATTTACACCAAAATGGCGTATCCGTTTCCTATCCCGTCGCCGATCTTTCCCATGCATTCATACACACCTTTCAGGCACCGGAAGGCGAACGTTTCGGTGTGCTATTCTCCTTCGCCGAAGGCGAAAAGGTGCTCAATTTCAACCCGGAAACACATTATCGTGTAGGAAAACTCATGGCCGAAATGCACTTGCTGATCAAAGACTTCCCTTTACAGCGCGTAACCTATACCGAAAAAGTGCTGCTGATCGACTCGCTTGCACAACTGAGCAAGTTTCTGCCCGCCGACACTGAGGAAATGCAGTACATGAAAACGGTGCAGGAATACCTGATCGATGAATTACAGAATGCAGATCAAACTCAGGTGCGAAAAGGCGCCGTCCATCTGGATCTCTGGTTTGATAATATGAATGTCACAACCGACGGCGATATTACTTTCTTCGATTTCGACTTTTGCGGAAATGGCTGGCTTTGCCTTGATATGGCCTACTATATGCTGCAAATTCATTCCACGGAAAAGGATGATGCTGAACGGGAACTGAAAACGAAGCAATTCCTGAAAGGTTACGAGTCGGTCACACCGGTGAGCGCTGAAGAAAAACGACTGATCCCGATGCTGGGAATCTGCCTGTATTTCTTTTATCTGGGCATTCAGTCGCAGCGGTACGACAATTGGTCAAATGTCTTTTTGAATGAAATCTACCTGAAAAGATTCATCAACCTTTTACTCAAAAAATACTTTGACTATCATCAGCTCGGGCAGAAGCTGACCTCAAAAAAGAAGCCGGCATAATGCCGGCCCATGCTCTTCTATACTGCTGCTTCGACGATCTTCTTCATCTTCACAAGGCTCGTTTTGGCTACCTCCAACGCATCCTGGGCCCAGTAGTCCTTATTGAACACTTCAAAC
>DATMSL010000733.1:0-1664 GCA_035565435.1 Dyadobacter sp.
GGAAAAGACGGAGCTGCTCCTAAAATGAATAAACTAGGTACACAGGCCTGGGCAACGCTGAAGCAAAAGACTAAGAAGCGGATCAAGGAATTGGCTTTCGACTTAATCCAATTATACGCAAAGCGCAAAAGTCAACCAGGATTTGCGTTTTCTCCCGACACTTACCTGCAAAATGAGCTGGAAGCTTCGTTTATGTATGAAGACACTCCGGATCAGCTGAAAGCAACGCAGGCCGTAAAAGAGGACATGGAAAAACCCATGCCGATGGACCGGTTGGTTTGCGGGGACGTTGGTTTCGGAAAAACGGAAGTGGCTATTCGTGCCGCTTTTAAAGCAGTGGCCGACAGCAAGCAGGTAGCTATTCTGGTTCCTACTACTATTTTGAGCCATCAGCACGCGCGCTCTTTTGCGGAACGCCTGAAGAATTTTCCGGCAAATGTGGATTACATCAACCGCTTCAAATCTGCGAAAGAAATCACGGCTACTTTGAAAAAAGTGGAAAGCGGGGAGATCGATATTTTGGTGGGAACACATAAAATTGTCAGCGATAAGGTGAAATTTAAGGATCTTGGATTGATCATTATCGACGAAGAGCAAAAGTTCGGAGTAGCTGTAAAAGACAAATTGAAAACCCTGAAAACAACGGTCGATACACTGACACTCACAGCAACGCCGATCCCAAGAACGCTGCAATTCTCACTCATGGGCGCCCGCGATTTGAGTATCATCAATACACCGCCGCCAAACCGTCAGCCGGTTCTAACGGAAGTCATTACGTTTAACGAAGAATCGATCCGGGATGCTATTTCCTATGAAGTAAGCCGCGGCGGACAGGTTTATTTTGTGCACAACCGCCTGGCGAATATCAAAGAAATGGCCGGAATGATCTCGCGCTTGTGTCCGGGGGTCCGGGTGGCAATCGGTCACGGACAAATGGAGGGAAAACAGCTCGAAAAGATCATGATGGATTTCATCCAGGGCGAATACGACGTTTTGCTGGCCACAACGATCATTGAATCGGGGATTGATATCTCGAACGCGAACACGATCATCATCAACGACGCACACAACTTCGGGTTGAGCGATCTGCATCAGCTGCGCGGACGCGTGGGCCGATCCAACAAAAAAGGATTCTGTTACCTTATTTCACAACCGATCAGTTTGTTGACTTCCGAAGCGCGCAAACGCCTGGAAGCTTTGGTCCAGTTCTCCGATTTGGGTTCCGGTTTCAACATTGCGATGAAGGATCTGGACATCCGGGGAGCCGGAAACCTGTTGGGCGGTGAGCAGAGCGGATTCATTTCCGAGATCGGTTTCGAGATGTACCAAAAGATTCTCAACGAAGCCATGGACGAACTGAAAGAGGAAGAATTCAAAGACCTCTACGACGACCGCAACACCGAAACAATGGGCGCGCACTTCGTGAAAGATTGTGTCCTGGAAACCTATTTCGAGCTGCGCATTACCGAAGATTACATCAACAACGTATCCGAGCGTCTGAGCATTTACCAGGACCTCGACAACCTCGAAACCAAAGAAGAGATCGAAAATTACAAACAGCAATTGATCGACCGCTTCGGTCCTTTGCCGCGCGTGGTGAAAGAGTTACTGCGTTCCTTCGAACTGCGCTGGCTGGCACAGGAAATCGGCTTCGAGAAACTCGT
>DATMSL010000734.1:0-3907 GCA_035565435.1 Dyadobacter sp.
CTGCCTTGTTCAGGTACAATCTGGCCAGGAGGAAATAGGCGGCTTCTTTGGAAGCTTCTCCGTTTTGCGGGCTGGGTGGAAAGGAAAGCAGGTTCGGAAGCGCTTCTTCCAGATCTTTCACGATAAAATCAAATGCTTCCGATCGCGTCATGACACGCGGCAACTCTTTGGGCCCCTGCGTTACCTCGCGGAAAGGGACTTTACCGAAGAAGTCCATCACCTGGTACATATTGAATGCCCGCAGGAATTTGGCTTGGGCCGCCTGCTTTGCGGTCGGGTTTGAAGCGATGATTTCGTTGCATTTGTAGGCCCGGCGGTTGAGCTGATTCCAGGTCGATATCAGCTGCGGATGGGTGAATGTCCAGTTATGGGTATCATACGCTCTCCATACGCCATTATCTCCCCAGTCCACGCTTCTGGTTGGCGGTATGCATTCTGCCGTCGTGTTTTCCTGCATGGCCCACATATTACCCTGGTCGTTATATGCTCCTAAATCCTTGTAGGCAGACGCCAGCATCTCGGTAGGGTTGCCGGGGGCAAATGAGGAACCCTCCACAGGAGGTCTTACCGTTGAGTCCTGCTCGTCGTTCACCAGGTCGGTACAGCTGGTAGTTGCCAACAGGCAAAAAGCGAATGCCAATAATTTACGCTTGCTATATGTTGTGTCGATTTTCATTGTCGTCTTGATTAGTTGAAGGAGATATTAGCCCCGATTGTCCATGTTCTCGCCCTTGGATAAGAAGTGTAATCGATACCGAATGAAGGAATGCCGTTCAAGCTCTTATCAGTATTGACCTCCGGGTCCTGGCCGCTGTATTTAGTGAAAGTCAGCAGGTTTTGTCCGGTAATATAAAGTCTGATCGACGAAAACAACTTGTTGGAACTGGTAGGTACGCGATAGCCGATGGAGAAATTCTGCAATCTGACGAAGTCGCCCTTTTCAAGAAAGCGGGTAGAAACTTCGGGCGTATTGAGAGCGCCTTCGCCGTTGTTTACCACATCCTTCGTTACATTACGCCCGTTCAGGAATGAGCCTTTGGTGAAGAATGCGTTGGCCGTATTGGAATAAACATAGTTTCCGAAAACACCATTGAAAAACAAACTCATATCGAAGTTTCCGTAGCGCAAATTGTTTGTTAGTCCGCCCGTCACCTTCGGCAGCGGGCCTTTGCCGACAAACTCCTGCACGTCGCCATTGGTATAAACAGAGTTACCCTCCGGGTCGAAGCCATCAAATTTCCTTAGGTAATAGGCAAACAGAGGCTGCCCGGTGGCAAGGCTTTGTGCGAATGCACCCGTAAGTCCTTGTCCGTTAATACCGCCGGTGTTGTATTTGCCCTCCAAGTCCTTCACAATGTTGCTGTTGTAAGCTATGTTGAACATCGTCTCCCAGGTAAACGATTTCTTCTCGATAATCGCGGCATTTAATGAAAGCTCGATCCCCCGATTCTGGATGTTGGTATTGAGGTTGTTGTATACAAAATCAGTCTTTGCTGGCTGTGCAGCTAACACCTGGAATAGCAAGTCCCTCGTGTTTTTCTGGTACAAGTCGATGGTTCCCGATAAGCGGCCTTTCATCACTCCGAAGTCCAAACCGATGTTGACCGCCCTGGTAGACTCCCATTTCAGGTCCGGATTGTTAAACGCCACGGGATTGTAGGCTCCGCCTGTGATGGTAGTCCCGACGTCGTTGATCGACCAGTCGTTGTATCTGTCGCGGGAATCGTAAAGGTTGTGCGGGATAGCCTGGTTCCCCGTCAAACCATATCCCAGCCTCAGCGACAGGTCTGTAAATACATCCTTGGGAATGAAGTTTTCCTCCGCTACTTTCCACCGGAATGCACCCGATGGGAAATAACCGTATTTATTGTTGCCTCCGAATTTGGAAGAACCATCGACGCGTAATGTACCTGTGAAAAGATATTTGTCGCGGATACCCACATTCACACGCCCAAAGTAGGACTGGAGCTCATCTTTTACCGACGATGAGTTTTGGATGATCGACCCTTTGGCCCCCGTATTGGCAGATGCGAGGTTGTTGATCATCAGGTCCAGGTCGGACGTCTGGAAATTGGTGGCTGCTACATTCTTGGTAGCAACTTCAAAGCTCTGGTAAGAATAGCCGGCCAAAGCGTTGAGCGTTACGCGGCCAAATTCTTTATCGTAGGTAAAATAGTTTTCCCACAACCGGTTATTGGTTTCAACGTCCCTCACGTAAGCCCTTCCCAGGTTGAATACGCCGCGCACGTTCAGGTCTCTCGACGTCGCCTGTTTTCGGGTCGACATGGATTGATCCAGGCCCAGTACCGTCTTGAATTTAAGCCCCTTCACAATTTCAAGTTCTGC
The DNA here is from genome assembly GCA_035565435.1 of Dyadobacter sp. Taxonomy (GTDB): domain Bacteria; phylum Bacteroidota; class Bacteroidia; order Cytophagales; family Spirosomataceae; genus Dyadobacter. The sequence continues at coordinate 2,347 of DATMSL010000734.1, forward strand.
ATTGATATTACCCACTGCCCTCAAAGAATTGGTGATATCCTTCGAGTATTCGAGCATGGCGACCGGATTAGGTTCAGTATTCGCGAACTGGGTGAACGTACCGTCCGCGTTTCTGATGGATCTGGTCGGGTTGGCTTTGAGAATATTACCCATCAAATCCCCTTCGAAGCCGGATGTCTCGGAGATCGGGATGCCGTTGTCGATGTTGTTGGAGAAATTCAGGTTACTGCCAATGCTGAGCCTGTTATCCAGGAATTTCTTACCTCCGCTGAACCCAATGCTGTAACGTTTGATATTCGACTTTTCAATAATTCCATCCTGATCCATGTAACCCAGCGAAAAACGATAGTTACTGTTTTGGTCGCCTCCGCCATACGACAGGTTATGCTGGTGGGTAAGAGCGGTCCTGAACAGCTCTTTTTGCCAGTCGGTGTTGCTGCCCATATTCTGTCCGCCGGCAGCTATGTATTCTTCCGCATTCAGCAAATCATATTTTTTAGTGATAGAGCTGATTCCCAGTGAATAACCGTAGTCCAAAACCCCTTTTCCTTTCCCTTTCTTAGTGGTAATCAGCACAACGCCATTCGCACCCCGGGAACCGTAAATGGCAGTCGCAGAGGCATCTTTCAAAATATCCATGCTTGCGATGTCGTCGGGATTGAGGAAGTTAAGCGGGTTTTTGGCGGGTTGCCGGCCGATCCCCTGCTGGTCTGCTCCGGCAGAAGTGTTATCCCCGCTCAGCGGCACACCATCGACCACAAATAACGGGTTGTTTCCCCCCATAACCGACGATGTTCCCCGGATCCGGACGGTAATGCCGCCCCCCGGCTCGCCATTCGATTGGGAAATCTGGACCCCGGCCACCCGGCCCTGCATCAGTTGCTCCGGTGAGGTTACGACGCCTTTGTTGAAGTCTTTGGAGCCAAGCGCAGAAACGGCGCCGGTTGCGTCCTTTTTCTTAACAGTTCCGTACCCCACAACCACCACCTCTTCCAGGGCTTTCACGTCTTCCGTCAGCGTTATGTTGATGACGGATTTACTGCCGACTTCCACGTCCTGACTGACGTAACCTATGGCACTAAACGTCAGTACCGCATTGCCCGGCACACTCAGCTGGTAATTGCCCTCGGCATCCGATGTAGTTCCAAGCGTTCCCGATTTCTGGGCAATCGTTACACCCGGAATTCCCACCGACTTTGAGTCCGTTACTTTTCCTGAAACGGATACATTCTGCGCAAAACAGACATACGTAGCATTCAACAGTACCAAAAACACCAGGATCGACGACCGGTAGATCCGGCGTAGCCTAAGATTATAATCGTCATTTCGACAATTATTTTGAAAGCAAGACTTCTTCATACATGTTGAGTTAAGCATGAGCGATAAAATTCAAAGATGATAGCGGTTCCTGATGCTATTTAATGCGCCAAAACCAGCTTCCCGTGCTATTTTGATTCATTGAAATATATTGTGTTAAATTTTTCAAATACCAAGGTGTCGCTCGTAAATCAATAGAAATACATTTAATAATCCAATAAAATACCAATAAATGTTTCGGAGA
>DATMSL010000735.1:0-3564 GCA_035565435.1 Dyadobacter sp.
TTGCTTACACCTTAATGTGATGTGCTCAGCGTCACACTCTTCACCGAGCTGTTACGGATCGCGAAGTATAGTACTACGAGGAAACAGACCGCAGGGACTATGTAAGCTGTTTGAATGGACGAAATATCCGATACTTGTCCCATAATTACCGGGAAAAACGCACCGCCTACGATCGACATGATCACAAGCGATGAACCGATTTTGGTTTTTTCGCCTAATCCGCGGATGCTCAATGCGAAGATGGTCGGGAACATGATCGACATGAAGAATTCGACGCCTACCAATGCGTAAACCGAGAACATGCCGTCGGTAAGTACTGCAATAATGAGCAGGACGATATTGGCAATGCTGTAAATAGCCAGCAGGCGCGGAGGCGCAACGAAACGCATTAGATAAGTGCCGATAAACCGGCCGATCATAAATGCCAGCAAGGCGCCGGAAAGCAGGTATGCAGCCGTTTTTTCATCGATACCAGCCACGTGATCGGCGAAACGGATAAAGAAGCTGCTGATACACACCTGCGCACCCACGTAAAAGAACTGCGCTGTGGTACCCAGGATTAAGTTTTTTTCGCCCCAAATCGAGCCACTCGGTTTTTGATCTACTACTTCTTCCTCCTCCTTGATTTCAGGCAACGAAGTCCGCCAGATCATCACCGCGACGAACAGCACGACCAGACCGATTAATATAAATGGAATCTGTACCGATGAGGCTTCTTCATTCAGATAGGCATTCAGCTGGTCGGGGGACATGGCCTGATGCTCGGCTTCGCTGAGCGTTTTACCGGAAAGAATGAATTTGCCGCCCATTAATGGTGCCAGAAACGCAGCCAGGCCATTAAATGACTGTGCGAAATTGAGCCGTTGCGTAGCCGAATCGGGATCGCCGAGTACCGTAATGTAAGGATTGGCTGCCGTTTCAAGCATGGTTAACCCGCTGGCGATCACAAACAATGCAAACAGGAAGAACCCGAAATGCCTCATTTCGGATGCGGGATAAAAGAGAAACGAGCCGGTAGCGAAAAGCAGTAATCCAAAGGCGATACCCGCCTTGTATCCATACTTTTTCATGAAAAGCCCGGCAGGCAATGCGATCAGGAAGTAGGCAATGTAGGAAGCGGAGTCGATCAGCGCGGACTGAAAGTCGCTGAGCTGACAGGCTTTTTTTAAATGCGGGATCAGGATCGGGTTGAGATTGAGGGCGAAACCCCAGAGAAAAAACAGTGACGTGATAAGGATGACAGCCAGCCGCGTCTTACGATCGGTCATAAAGGTTAAAAATTAATAGATGCAGGAACGGCTGTAAAGTAAAACAAAACAATGCAAAGGAATTATATTTTTTTAAGGGGAAATGCTTCTTCGCCCCATAAATATTCCCATACATTGTTTTGCAAACACTGGATTTCAGATGTTCAGTTGCCGTTGGACCTCGTCCTTTTTCCTGCGTGATACCTCGATGCGCGAGCCGTCCGAGAGGATGATGAACTCGTTGTTGTTGCTGATCCGGATAATATGGTCGAGATTGACCAGGTGGGATTTATGGGTGCGGATGAAACGGAACTTGGCCAGCATATCCTCGAAATGCTTCAGCGTTTTGCTCGCGATGAATGGCCGTTTGTTGATCAGATGGATGATCGTGTAGTTCCGGTCGGCTTCCAGGCGAAGGATTTCATGCACCAAAAAGAAAAAAACGCCCTCGCTTGAAGGTACCGCCAGCCGGAAATCCTTCATGTCCCGTTTATCGATATTAGCGGCCAGGTTTTCGAACAGCATTTTACGCTGCCGCGAGCTCTCGTTCTTCGTGGTGTGCCGTTTCACGGCCTCTTTCAGGTCTTCGGGACTAATGGGTTTCAGCAGATAGTCCAATGCACTGAACCGGATCGCCTGGACGGCGTACTGGTTGTGGGCTGTAATGAAGATGACGTCGAAGTCGGGGTTATTGGGGAGCTGCAAAAAAGTCGAACCCGTTCTGGTGGGGCATTTCCACATCGAGAAAAACCAGGTCGGGTTGATAAAATTCCAGTACGCCCCTGGCTTCTTCCACGGATGCGGCAGTCCGTACCTCAGTGATTTCGGGTACAAAACTGATGATAAGCTGGTGCAAAACATTGCGGGCCCTTGGCTCGTCGTCGATGATCAGCGCTTTTATCATAGTGGGTATGGTGTTAAAATACCTTGTGAATGCAGCTCACCCGGCTGCGATTTTTTCACAAAGTATGATAACGGGCACAACCGAGCTTATTCCAATGTCCGTATGGTATCAAACGGTTATTGAAAGGAACGGCAGCTCTGAGCCAACCCTATTTTGTGTGTTTTTAAAGTCGATTTTAATGCACCTGACTTTCGTAACCAACAGGTTTTTTCTGAAAACTGTAAATCAGGTAGAAAAGCGCCGGCAGGATCAGAATGCTGCCCAGCAGCAACGCCCAGCCAAGCGCCTCGATCGTTTTCTCCTGACCAGCGTGCTCGGTGAGCGACAAATAGCCTCCGCCTTTCAGGATAACGATATTGGGAAAGTGCCTGAAAGTCGTGGTAAGGAGGATCATCGTCACCTGGAAACCCGCCAACGGCCGTAACAGGCCGATTTTGCCCTGGTACAGCAAAGTCCACATCCAGATCAGCGAGAGGGTAGCCGAAAGAATGGCAATGCGTCCGGTCCAGTTTCCGAAAACCCAGTCGAACAGCGGGATGTGTTCAAACCAGGCGGCAGCAAATACCAGCACACCGCAGACAACCGCTGCGATATTGAAAAACTGCGCCTTATGCGCAAACCGGAGGCGCTCGTGCTCGACGTCCGTTTCGCCGATGAGGTAAACCGATGCCAGAAAACCGCAAATCGATACCGTGAACAGCCCGACTGTGACCGCAAACCAATGCAGCCAGCTGAAAATATAGGCGTCGGCAAAAGACTCTGCCTGCGGATCGATATGCCCGGATACCGCGCTGCCCGCAATAATCCCCAGAAAAAGCGGCGTCGTGAAACTGGAAATCGCAAAGATCGTATTGTACAAATGCTGCATATCGTCTACCACCGCGTCATAATGCCGGAACGTGAACGCCGTTCCCCGGGCGATAATGCCTATCAGCATGACGGTGAGCGGAATGTGCAGGTTCACCGACATGGTAGAATAAATGACCGGAAACCCGACGAACAGGATCACAATCGCGATGATCAGCCACATGTGGTTCGCTTCCCAAATAGGCCCGATGGCCGAGTATAACGTTTTGCGGGTAACCTGCTTGTTTTTCTGTGAAGTAAAAAGCTCTATAATCCCCGCGCCAAAATCCGCCCCGCCCAGCAGCAGGTACAGCAGGATGGACGTCCAGAGGTATGTGATGACGATGTAAAGCATTTTAATTTTGAATGATTGAATGATTGAATGAGTGAATGGTCAGGTGTTGTCAAGAATGGTCAAGTATTGTGAGAAATGGATCGTCGGGTGTTGTGTTTTAACTGGTTCTTGACAATTTCATGGGCGACCCGGTCACACATTGACCCATTCACCCATTAAACCCGCCCGACCTGCCCGCTAGCCCGGCAGCGCTCGGCACACCGCTCGGAGAG
>DATMSL010000736.1:0-4138 GCA_035565435.1 Dyadobacter sp.
AGGTTTTTCACTTCAAAACATCTGCTGAAGACTTCAATGAAACCGGTCAGCTAAGACTCACACTCCTCCCCATGGGCACGGGCGGGCACGCGTCGTTCTCGTACGCTCGTACACGCTATCCGCAAGCGGGCCCGCGTATCGCACCCGAGCCCATGAAAATCCTGCCCCCTCGTATAGTAACGTTTTCTCCAATTGCTCCCGAAACAGAATATCTTATCATCACACATCCGCTGATGCGGATACGCGTACAGGGGCACGACGCTGTCGCTGAATATGCACATTACCGCGCGTCCGAAGCCGGCGGCGGGTATAAAACGTCGATCGTTTACAGCTATGAACTTTATGATCAGTTCAATGCGGGCCAGCCCGGTCCGCAAGGCATTCGTAATACGATCCGGTGGCTGCATGACAGAGGAAATTTGAAATTCGTATTACTGGCGGGAAGGTCGACAGACCCTCAAAAAGCGCGGAAAATGAAGGATTCGTGGCAGACAGACATGGTACCGAATGCAGGCTGGCCGGGCTCAGATATTGCGCTGGCAACCACAAAGGGCTCTCACGATCCGCTTGTTCCGATTGGCCGTATTAATGCCCTAAACTCCCGGCAACTACTTGATTACCTTCTCAAGGTTCAGGCTATGGAAGCCGAACGCCCGTCGGCAACCTGGCGGAAACAGATATTGCATTTAAGCGGCGGCAGATCGAGGGACGAGCTGAAAATGTTCCAATCTTATGTGCAGTCATTTGAAAAGAAACTTGACAATACGCCGCTCGCGAATCATGTGACAACGCTTTCGAAGCTCACGGACAATGCCGTGGAGCAAGTTCACATTGACAGGCTGGTTAATGAAGGTGTCGGGCTTATTACCCTGTTTGGGCATTCCTCGATTGATATTACCGACGTCGACATCGGCCACGCGAGCGATCCCGCGAGGAATTACCAGAACCATCCGCGCTATCCGGCCGTGATCGTGAACGGCTGCGCGGCGGGTAGTATCTTCTATTCAACCCAAACATTGAGTTCGGACTGGATTTTCGCGCCCCAAAGCGGGGCAGTCCTTTTTATGGCTCATACTTTCAATGGCCCTTCAACTGCATTGAAACGCTATACCGACATTTTCTACGAGGTACTGGCTGACACCGCATTCACGAGCAAACCGTTTGGCATAGTCCAGCAGGAAGCCATCCGCCGAAACCTGGCGCGTAATCCCGGCATACTGGATAGCATTACCGTGCAGCAGATGACGCTTCATGGCGACCCGGCCATCCGCATTTTCCCTTCCCTACTTCCGGATAACGTGGCTGACAGCCAATCTGTTGACCTGCCGCCATTATTACAGATTTTCGTCGACGGGAGGCTCCTTCAAAACGGAGAGGTGGTTTCCGGGAAACCAGTAATCCAGGTCCGTATTTTCGGCGAAAATCTACCCGCTATTGACGATGATACGACTATGGCAGCCGTGTGGTTGAAAAGGCTCTGCGCGGGATGTACCGATGTGAGAGTGCCATTAAGCACCGCCGTCGGGAAAAATAGTGCTGGAAGATTTTATGAAATCGCCTTTCAACCGGCATTACTCCCCGGCAAATACCTGCTGACCGTCCAATGCCGCGATAAGACGGGACATTCGCCGCCGCCGTATCAGATTCACTTTGAAATAGCTGATTACGCCCAGCCCATAGAAGCAACCGTTTCGCCCAACCCGTCAGCCCAATGGTTCAGGTTTATGATTCAAAACCGGGGACTTATTCACACCGATCTGGAATTGAATATTCATAACCAACTGGGAACAACCGTTTTCCGGAAGCTGTTACATTGTAATGTGGGTCGTCATGAATGCTTCTGGATTCCTGCAATGCATTCTCCCGGAACTCCGGCCGGACTTTATTACTACACGATCCATTTCCCGGAAGCCGGGCGCCAGCCTGGATTTCCCCCTGACGGTATGCGGGGACATTTGGTTTATACTCCCTGAGTTAAGCGGCGCGGAATGCCTGTTTTACCGCTGTACCTCATTTTGTTTCCACAAAAACTTATTATTTTTGTCCATTATAAAAAAGATATCCCATTGAAAGAATACGGCAGTAACGTACAAAAATTGGCCGACCACATCGTCAAGATTGAGGACAAGGCGAAGCGCACTCTCTACGCGCACATCCTGGTCGAGCTTATGCGTCAGATACACCCCAACATGCGGGATAACCAGGACTATACCAACAAGTTGTGGGACGACCTGTACATTATTTCCGGTTTCGAACTCGATGTCGACAGTCCTTTTCCACCACCATCCAAGGAGGCGCTGGGCAAGAAACCGCTACGGGTCGACTATAATCAACAGAACCTGCAATTCCGCCATTATGGCCGCAATATCGATCTGCTGCTGGAAAAGGCATCGCAGACTGAAAACCCGGAAGACCGCCTCGCTTTCGTTTCCTACATTTTCCGCCTGATGCGCTCGTTCTTCAATGCGTGGAACAAGGATAATCCCGAAGACAGTGTGTTGCTCAGCCAGCTGGAACAACTCAGCAAAGGCCGTTTGAAGGAAGAAATTGATTATATCCGTAAATCAGGACCCATTGATGCTGCGCCGAAAGACCGAAATAACAACCAGGAGCGGAACCGCGTGAACCAGATGGGCGGGAACAACTTCAAAGCTCAATCCCACAACTCAGACAGGCAGGGCGGCGGCAACCAGGGCAATCAGAACCGTAACCGAAACAACAAGTTTCAGAACCGGAACAACAACAATAACAACCGGAATAACAACCGCAAAAAACCTGGAATGTAACATCCAGGTTTCATTTTATACCGTCTCAATTGCCCAAAATCTTATATGGCATCATTCAAAATTACCGGGGATCGTCGTCTCAAGGGTGAAATCGTGCCGCAAGGCGCTAAAAACGAAGCATTGCAGATTATCTGTGCGGTGCTCCTGACCAAAGAACCCGTTACAATCCATAACATCCCGAATATCCGCGACGTAAATCAGCTGATCAACCTCCTGGGCGATCTGGGCGTGCGCCGCACACGACTGAGCGAAACTTCCATCCGCTTCGAAGCCGACGATATCAACCTCGATTACCTCGAATCGGACTCGTTCCGCCAAAAAGCGGCTGCATTGCGTGGCTCGGTGATGCTGCTCGGCCCTATGCTGGCACGTTTCCGCAAAGGACGCATCCCCCGCCCGGGTGGCGATAAAATCGGCCGGAGACGGCTTGATACCCACTTCCTGGGTTTTGAGAAACTGGGTGCGGAATTCAGCTATGACGAAGAAGACGGCGGATTCTATCGCGTCGACGCCGCCAATCTGAAAGGCACCTACATGCTTCTGGACGAGGCTTCTGTAACCGGTACCGCTAACGTTTTGATGGCTGCGGTAATGGCCGAAGGCACAACCACCATTTACAATGCAGCCTGCGAGCCCTATTTGCAGCAGCTTTGTAAAATGCTGAACCGCATGGGAGCCAAAATCTCGGGTATCGCTTCCAACCTGCTGGTGGTGGAAGGTGTGAGCGAGCTGAAAGGCACCGAGCACACGATGCTGCCGGATATGATCGAAATCGGTAGCTTTATAGGCCTTGCCGCGATGACACAATCGGAAATTACCATCAAGGATTGTCGCATTCCCGAGCTGGGTATCATTCCCGATGTGTTCAAAAGATTGGGTATTCAAATGGAATTCCGTGGCGACGATATCTTCATCCCCGCACAGGAACGTTACCGCATTGAAAACTACCTCGACGGTTCTACGCTATCCGTAGCCGATGCTCCATGGCCGGGCTTCACACCCGACTTGCTGAGTATCGTGCTCGTGACAGCCACGCAGGCGCAGGGAACCGTTCTGATTCATCAGAAAATGTTCGAAAGCCGTTTGTTCTTTGTGGATAAACTGATCGAAATGGGCGCTCAAATTATCCTTTGCGACCCGCACCGCGCAACGGTGATCGGTCACAACCGCGAGACACAACTCCGCGGCATTCGTATGACTTCCCCCGATATCCGCGCCGGGGTAGCATTGCTCATTGCAGCAATGTCGGCCAAAGGCGTGAGCATTATCGATAATATTGAGCAGATCGACCGCGGGTACCAGAACATCGATACGCGTCTGAACGCGATTGGTGCGGAAATAGTGAGATTATA
>DATMSL010000737.1:0-3701 GCA_035565435.1 Dyadobacter sp.
AAGGCCGGCGATGCTCCAACATCACCGGCTTTTCTTTTGGGTGTCAGGGTATTCTTTCTGTCATGCCAGGGTGTTTAGAGGTTTAAAAAACTAATTGCAGCCATTGCCACTGATGATGATCTGCCCGTCTTCGGAGCGGTAAGTAGCTTCTATCGATTTACAGATCACATCCAGCTTTTCGTAAAGAGACTCGGTTGTGAGGTCGGCTGTAAGTTCGCATTGTGCGAAAACTCCGGGCTCATATACAATGGGCACGCCGTACGAGGTTTTGAGCATTTCAAATACGTCCGGAACGCGTGTTTTAGTAAATACAAACCGCTTCTCAGCCGCATTAACCTCTACCGGCACCGGCTCTTTCACCAGCGAGCGCACCAGTTCCGCGTCTTTACGCGACAATATCGCCTGCTGGTTGGGCAAAAGCAGTAAATCCCTCACTTTTCCCTTCGCATCCGAACCGGCATTTTGCGCAACCGAGACAGCGACTCTACCGGATCTCACATTCACCACGACGTCCTTATCCACCTCATACGCCCTGATATTGAAACTGGTACCCAGTACTTTCGTTACCAGTTCATTGGAATACACAAAAAACGGACGCTCCGGATTCCGCGCCACCTCGAAAAACGCTTCACCGCTCAGGTATACCTCCCGTTTTTCGCCCTCGTTGAAATGCTCGGGAAACGACAACCGGCTATTGGGCGCCAGGCGGATTTTGCTGCCGTCGGCAAAGAGAATGGACATTGGCAGATCGCCGTTATTGACTTTTTCAACCAGTCGCTGCCGGGCATCGGCCACATTCGCTTCGTAGGAAAAGGCTTTTTGATGCGCATTATTAAAGAACCACAGCCCCAGTACTACCAATACCGCGGCGGCGGCCGACCAATACGGCCAGGTTGGCAAACGCCTTACGGGCTGCTCCGGCGCTGTGTTCATGCCCGCCCGGATATGCCGAAAAACATGCTGCTGGTGCTCAGTCGTTGTGAAACCCGCGCTCGCCTGCTCGTCCAGGGCCTCCAAAAGCTGACGTGCCCCTTCCACGTCGCGCGCTTTTTGTGGGTGTTCGCGCAGGAATTGCTGCCAGAATGCCGTCAGCTCAGCCGTCGGGCTTTGCACCCAGCTTCGAAAATCATCGTCTTCCAGAAAATCGTTGATGGAGTAATCGGCGTATTTCATCATCCTGCATCCGTGGTTTCGGTTCCATTTGAGATACAGAGCGCAGGCTGGCCGGTTTTAACCTTGTAAACGCAATATTTTTTTAAATAAAAATTAAAAAACCTGTATCATGTTAAAAACCAACAGGATAGCAACACGTTTCAGAATTACCAACGCCTTTTGCACCAGATTCCGTGCTGTTTGTTCCTTAATGCCGAGTATGCGGGCAACCTCGGCGTATTCGAGATTGTGATAGTAGCGCAGTAAAATAGCCTCGTTCTGGCGGGGCGGCAAACAGGCGAGCCATCTGCTTAATTGTTCGGTCTGGTGAGCATGGTCCTCATGGCCGGCGTACAGCGACTCAGGCGAGACCTGCACCGGAAGCAGGTCCTCGCCTAGCTCGCCGACGTCGCTCCATGCAAGCCCGCCGGCCTTGCGGATTTTAACGATTTCACGACGGAGCGAGCGGAGCAGATAGAAACGGACGGAAACGGCCTGGCCCACCGTCTGGCGGTTCCGCCAGAGGTTGATAAAGAGCTCCTGGATGGCGTCATCCGCAGTAGCATCGTCGGCCAGGCGCCGGCCGTAACTGAACAAAACCTGAAAATAACGGTTATACAGCGATTCGAAAGCCGACTCGTCGCCGGCTCTCATCGACGCCCATAGGGTTTCATCGTCCGTATGCGCACTATCCGTTTTCAAAGTTCAGTTTTTCAGCAAATAACGCTAAAAAAACTTGAAATAGGCACAAAATAACGCACCCGGGCCGAACATTGAATAATATCCGGCCCGGCCCGTTTTGCTATCACCCTCCCAGGTTGTGAAGCAGCGGGGGTGGAAGTTTGATAAGTTTATTCAGCAGCCGGGCTCAGGCATAATACTCCTCCATCAGGCTCGTGTGCTGGCCTGTTGCCAGATCCAGGTATTCGAACCTTTGATACGAACAGAACGAGCCCATATCCCGGTCACCGTTGATGAAAATCGCTCCAATCAGAATCACGTATTTGCAGGGATAGTGGGTTCGGGCCACCAGCTGCCCGATCCGTTCGTCGATGGCTTCGTACATGACCTCGGTCGCCGCAAACATCGGGGTGTCGGCGGTTTTGATCCGGTCGGCCTGTTTGAGGAAAATCTGTTCGATGGTATTCATCTGGTAGTCCAGGTCCGTTACCTCCCCCTCGGTAATTTGCCCGTTCAGTAATTTGGTTACGGCCCCTTTGGCAGCCCCGCAGCAAGCCGAATTGCCTTGCTGTCCAATCCGGCTGATTTCACCCAATGTACCGTCTTTTGTGATGCCAATATGGGGGGCATAAAACACCACCACAGCCCCGTCTTCGGGTACATGGTGCGCAAACGCGTTCATGCCGGTCACCCCCGCGAACGGGTACCCATTCAGACCTCCCATGTGAAACGGCCCCAGCATCTCGTAGGCGCGGGGCGGGTATTGTATAGCGTTCACGTCGTCGCAGCAAAGGCTGTCGGCGTGCATGAGTTGATTGGCTTTCAGACCAAGTTGAGCTTCGATCGTGTCGAGGAGCCTGTTGACGGTTTCGGTGGTTGTAAGCGCATTCGGGTACCATTTACGTACCGTTTCAAGATGGTTCATTGTACAATTCGGGATAGAATACTACATTAAAATATCATTTACCGGTGTGATGGCCGCCGGCAGCTCTTTTTCGTCGAGCATATCGCGGAGGTCGATTTCGATCGTGCGGCACATGGAGGTGATGGGCACATCGTTTGCGCTCCCTTCGAATGGATTTTCAGTGCTTTCGCCAATTTGTTCCAGTGTTAAAAACACCCAACCTACCACTACGCTGCACGGAATGGTCAGCCAAACAAACGACGGACCCAGTTTGGCAAATTCGCCGAGCAGTCCCATTGGCAACAAAATGACCAGCAGGTAAGCGAAATAGAGATTAATGCTCGAAAACTGGCGCGGATACGGGAAATTCTTGATCCGTTCGCTGCGCCCCTGTAAATCAAACAATTCTTTAATCTGGTTCTGGATCGATACGTAGTTCAGATCTGACACATAACCCTGACCGTTAAGCTCCCGAAGCTGCTGACTCTGCCAGGCCAACAGCTGGGCCGCCCGGTTCTTTTTCGCCAGAATGGCAGCCGTTTCGGCATCGGTCAGGTAACGCCCCAGCTCCGTACCTAAATCCGACTCCCATTCGGGTACTTTGTAGTAGTTCAGATAGTCGGTGTTGTAGGATCGGGTCTTTACATTTTCCCATGTCCGGCTTTCCCGCATTTGAAATCGCAAAGCCGTCAGCCAGGCTATATGGCGGTACACTAGTTGCTGCTGCCACTGTTGCTCCCGGGTTTTATCTGTAATCCGTACAAAACCCAGCACCATCGTCCCCCAGGTCCGACTCGCATTGACAATGCCGCCCCAAATCTGGCGGGCTTCCCAGAGCCGGTTATAAGTCTGGGTATTCCGAAAACCCGTAATGAAGGCTGCTGCCGTACCAACCAGGGCCACCGGCACCCAGGGAATCGCGACCCATTTGCAATCAAAAAAGTGGTATAGGACTGGTGGAATA
>DATMSL010000738.1:0-2875 GCA_035565435.1 Dyadobacter sp.
TACCAGAAAGCAAAGGAAGCCACTTATGGATATTTATTTTTATAGGAAGTTTTCACTATGGAAGAAGACAGTGAACCTCGAAAGCAATTAATCTTTGTTGGGCGAGCCCTAGAAGAGATTAAGGCTTTTCCAGGCGATGTAATGCAGGAGGCGGGATACAACATCGATCTGGTTCAATGCGGAAAAGAGCCTTCTGATTGGAAACCGTTTCGAGGCGTGGGGCGCGGCGGCGTTAAGGAAATACGGCTTTGGGACGATAGCGGGACATACCGCGTGGTCTATCTAGTTGATTTGAAAGATACAGTATGCGTGCTGTGTGGTTTCAAAAAGACTTCAGAGAAGACGGAAAAAGCTCACACTGATTTGATTAAGAAAAGAATCAAACAGATGAATGAGCAATGAGCTAGGGAGGCCCAAATTGGGCCTCCTTTTACTCTCTCGCAGAGTAGCCAATCATTCTTGATTGCCTTAAATACTGAAATTTATCTTTAAACGAATTTAGTCTTCGAAGTAATCCGGAGACTCACCATGAAAACCAAGGAAAACCAAACTCTTGCCAATGGAAATAGGCAAGTTTTCAACTCCGTCTGGGATGCACTCTCGGACACTACTGCCGAAGCCGAGAATATGAAAGTTCGTTCGGCTTTGATGATGAGCATTCGGTCGTACATAAGCGCTCAGAACCTAACCCAAGCCGGGGCGGCAAAGGTTTGCCAAATCACTCAGCCCCGAATGAACGACCTGCTTAATGGAAAGATTTCGAAGTTCTCACTTGACGCCCTCATCAATATCGCAACTGCCGCAGGCCTGCGCGTGGATGTGATCGTTCGAGAACCCGAGCCGGCCTGAACCACCGGAGGCAGCCTCCTGGCACGAAGGCAACCAGCGCCGCTGGACCGTGCCAGACGCGACGCACGCGAAACGCATGCGACACCTAAAAATCTAGACCGGAAACTTCAGCACTCTCGCGGCCAGCCTCACCGGGCGGCCGAGGGAGTTGCGCCTTCAGCACGGAATCTACGAACTTGAGATCCCCTCACGTGATGGCCGAACCTAGCCAGCCGCGTCGGCCTTGTTTTCGGCTGCAAGAAGAACGTTGGCGAGATATCAGGAATCGTCGCCACTGCGCGACGCGCTCGATGGGTATGGCTTTATCAGCCACCTCTTAAGGAGACTGAACAAGCCGAAGGCGTCAGGCGCGGGGTGTTAGCTTTGTCGCTGCTCCCACACCCGATGGTTGTAGACACGCTTGGCTGCGCGATCTACATCAGAGGAGCTCAATATGCCCTTCGTCGTCATTTTTACTTGGGCAACCGAATTTGGTTCCGTGCTAATTTCAAGTTTGAAAATGAACATGCGTTGACTTGTGGAATTTGCGGCAGGCCCAAGCTTGAACGCAGTAAAATGCTTCATGGTCGTACCTGGAGCAACGTCGTTCGCCCCGGAATCTTGAAACGAAGCTACTGCATTCTCGATTTTTAAAGCGGTAGACTTCTCTGCAATTATCAAATCCGTAACACGCGATTGAAAGGGCTGAGTCCCTTTATTTGAGATCGAACATTCCCACATGCCAGCCGCCTCGTTAAATTGATTGGTAGAGCAATTTACCTCATACTTTGGAATAATCTCATTCTTCAAATTGTTTGCTTGAATTAATTGCGCCTGTGTCCTAGCTCGCTCCTCAAGCATCACCCGTTTGGAATCATTTTTTGCCTGCGCCACTCCAGATTCGCGCTGAAGCTCGTAACGAGATTGATCGATTGCCGCAACCTGCTGCTGAATTTTAAGTCGTGAGTCTTCAATGGTCGCAAGTTGGCGTTGTATATCGAGACGTGCAGCATCAGAAGCGGCGACGTTTTCAGCGGTTTTTTGAGCAGCTTGATTGATCTTCACAGTGAGTTCCTGAAGGTCTTTCAATTCTCGAGATATTTCGGTACGCGGCCTTTCCGTCATCACGTAATTAAAAATCGCCGTTCCAAACGCTCCACCGAGTCCCGCCATAGCAGCAATACCTGCAACCGCAAAAGCGCTACGCGCCTTTGCTTTTTCGGCCGCTTTACTTTCTGATGACACAATTGCATTTTTCAGCCGATCATTCATTTTTAGTCCATCTGAGTTGCAAGATTCACAAGAGGTCCCCGGTTCGGGCTTCAACTACATCACGGCGGGCTGGGGCGACGTGCACCACTGGAACTGGTCGCGCCGCCGCCACGAACAATAAGTTGGCCATCGCTCAGGCCAACGATGAAACCCGTGCCATCGCCTGCTGAAGTCGCTTCTGCATTTCCACCGTCTGGAGGTCAATCGCCTCCATCTCGCCAGGCACATGCAGCTCCAGCCGCGCTCTCTTCAAAACGTTGCTGAGCTCATTCATCAGTGCCACTTGCCGCGGAGCCAACCACGCTACATAGGCCTTGGCATGCGCCCCGTTGTCGTTCAAGAGATCCTGGCGCCACTTGCGACCGTCAGACACCGCGTTGTTCGCCCGAATGACGTTGCCGATCAGCAAGTCCTTCTGTGCATGGTGCTCGGGCGTATTCAGTAGCAAGCCCGTCGCCTTCTGCTGGAAAGCAGCCAACGCTGCGCTGCTCTCCTTTTTTTCCTCCAAGAAAGCCTTGATCTTCTCTTCGTGCTGTTCGATTTCGTGAAAGTTGCGGTAGATGGGCATGCACATCTTCATGCCTTCCAAGAACGTCTCCATGACCTTGACTAACAGTTCGCGCGTCTCCCAGACGGTCCGCGTGTCAGCGAAAAGCCAGACCTTGTTCACGCTCGCAGTGAGGTCTCCGACCGGCTCATGCAGCTTCTTGTCCTTCGCCGGATTGGCTTGCGCCAATCCTCCGATCACGAGCATTGCTTTCTTGTACGACTCGAT
>DATMSL010000739.1:0-2091 GCA_035565435.1 Dyadobacter sp.
AACTACTGCCCCGCCGAAGCAGACGGTAGCCGAAGCTCAGCCGCTCCTCGAAATCGGAAAAGAACAATTCTCCCTCGATGATTACCAGGATTCCTACAATAAGAACAAGTTCGCATCCGATTCGACCAAAGCACTTACTCCGGAGGAATACCTCCCGCTCTATACCGATCTGAAAATCAAAGTACTTCAAGCAAAGTCGGATGGAAAGGATACAACACTCGATTACCGCGAAGAAATAGCCTCCTACCGTGACCAGCTGGCAAAAAACCATCTTGTGGATAAAGAACTGGTCGAAAAGCTGACCAACGAGGCCTACAATCGCCTGAAACAGGAAGTACGGGCGTCGCATATCCTGATCGGTGTCTCTGAGGACGCCTCCCCCGCAGACACGCTCGAAGCCTACCGTGCAGCGATTGCCCTCCGCGGCCGCCTCGAAGAAGGCTCGGATTTCGCCGATATGGCTGCCCGCTTCTCCAAAGATCCGGCTGCAAAGACTACCAAGGGCGATTTGGGTTATTTCACGGCTTTCCAGACGCTCTACCCGATCGAAACCGCAGCATACGCATTGCCCATTGGCAAAATATCACAACCCGTTCGGACGAAAGCGGGTTACCACCTGATTAAAGTCAACGACCGCCGGACCAACCGCGGCATGGTGCGCGTAGCGCATATCATGATAAAAGTTGATACAGCGGGCACGGCGGCTCAGAAAGAATCTGCCAAGGCGCGAATCGATGAGGCGTATACGCAATTGCAAAATGGTACCGATTGGAATATGGTAGTCGATAAATATTCCGACGACCGCGAATCCAGAAAAAATGGCGGGCTGCTACCCTTGTTTGGCATCGGCCAGATGGTACCGGAGATCGAGGAGGCTGCATTTGCACTGACCCGCGCACAATCCTACTCGAAACCAGTGCTGACGATGTACGGCTGGCACATTGTCCGTCTGGTCGAAAAACGCCCGATTGAAACGCTGGCCAATATGGCGCCGTCGCTCCGTAAGAAAGTCGTGACCGATTCGCGCGGCAAGGTGATCGAGCAGGCCAACGCAAAACGGCTGCGCGAGAAATATGCCGTTCAGGAAGCCGCAGACCAGTGGCAACAGGTTGTTGTACTGGCCGATAGTACATTACGGACAGGCAAATGGGATTACCAACGTGCCGTCTCAGCCGATTGGTCGGCTGTTACCTTGTTCCGCATTGAGCAGCGGCCTTACGACGCATTGTCGTTCCTGAACTACGTGAAACGCAAGCAGTCACCTCGTCCGAAAGACGCCTCTCCGGCGATTGTCTTCCGTCGCTACTATAATGATTACCTCACCGAATCGCTCGTGGAATATGAAAAAGAGCATTTGGAGGAAACCAATTCGGAATTCCGCAGCCTGATGAACGAAATCCGCGAGGGCGTACTGCTGTCCCAGATTATGGAAGAACAGGTTTGGCAGCGCTCGCTTTCGGACTCCACCGGGCAGCGTAGTTTTTATGAGCAGAACAAGGCGCGCTACAACTATCCGGAACGCGCATTCGCGACCATCGTAACGGCGAAAGACACGCAAACGTTGAACAGCGTGAAAAAAACCTTGGCGACTAGTCCCTACAAGCTGGAACGAAAGTCAAAGGAGTTGCTATTCCCTCTCAATTCCGCTGAAATAGGCAATCAACAGCTGGAGGCGCTGAATGACCTTTATATTATCATGGAAAAAAATGCGGATTATGTAGTCGAGATCGCCGGATACCGCTCTGCCGACGAGCCAGAAATCATTTCTTCGACCCGCGCCCGCAATGTTGTGAAATATTTAAATGCACGAAACATCCCAATTCTGCGTATCATAGAAAAAGACTACGGTTCTTTCCGGCAATCGGCCGAGCAGGAGCGCAACCGCAGAGTCGCATTCCAGTTTTACAGCCAGTCGAAAAGTGACGTGGAAAAGGTTTACAATGCGGACGCCCCGGGCTCGGTAACGATCCGTGAAGGTTATTTTCCAAAGGCAGATCCGCTGTTCGCAGGTTTCAAATGGCAAGCGGGTGAGCAGACGGTAACCAGCGCTGGCAGCGTCTTGTGGGCGAATGTGGCGAAGATTGATCCACC
>DATMSL010000740.1:0-9717 GCA_035565435.1 Dyadobacter sp.
GCTCAAATATTGTAAAGCCAGCAAAGTTAGCGGCTTTCTGGTCAGGACAAAAAAATGCACTTGGGTATGTGGTTTGCACAGTCCACATTTCCCCATTTCACCGGCCACAGCTATGGCAAAATTTGCCCACAAAACAGTGTAGATTTTGTACCTGATATTTTGAAAAAAGTTTATTAAATCGATTTTATGACTTAAATGGGAAATACTATTTAAATACCTGTAAAGCGCGAATCTGGAGTCGATTCAGGTACAATTTTTTAAGAATTTCTTCTACAACGCTTTAACTTTTACAGCATATGGAGGAGAGCAAAGGCAAAGAGTTCATTCAGATGATCAGGGCGTTATGGAATGAACAGAAGAAGAGGGAAGTTCTGTATCTGGAAGCATTGAAAATGGACGGTATGGGGCCGTTCAGGCGGGTGCTAAGCCAGGGGCATCTCAGTGCCGTATTGTTTCAGAAAGAAATCCGTGCTGTGTATGATTATTTCAAATGTTTTCTCAACGATAAGGAGTTGGCCGATCAGAACCAGATCGCTTCCCATACTTCGCTGCAATTGCTTGAAAATGCAAAAGGGAGGGAAGAAGTAGCTTCCTGCCTCAAAAAAATTGAAGCAGCAACTATTCAGCTCTACAAATCGCTCCGCTATTATCTCGACCGGGAACCTGAGGCGCAACGCCTGATGGACGAACATCTCACACGCACTTCGGAATTCTACGAAATGCTATGCAAACTGGAATCAGGCAACCAACGCAGCTATGGCCTCACGGCAGCTGCCTGATCCTGTTCTCATTCATTAAATTTCATACAACTCAATTGGCAGATCGTCGGGATCCGAGAAGAAGGTGAACTTCTTTCCCGTGAACTCGTCAATCCGGACAGGTTCCGGGAAGATACCCTTTGCATTCAAATCGGCGATTGCTTCATCCACGTTTGCTACCTGGAAAGCAATGTGCCTTAGCCCGCAAGCCTCCGGACGCGAAACGCGTGCAGGCGGCGAGGGAAAGGAAAACAGCTCGATAATGTACCGACCATTCAGCGAAAGATCGAGCTTATAGGAATCGCGTGCCTCACGGAAAACTTCCCGGTCGATGGTAAATCCAAGGACCTCTGTGTAAAACTGTTTCGATTTTGGATAATCGGAGCAAATGATTGCGATATGGTGTACGGATTGAAGTTTCAGCATGAGAAAAATAGTTGAGAATAACCCCAAAGATAGGGGCGCAGCTCAGATCTTGATGAAAATCTTCTTTTTGTACATCCACCGGATGATCAGCCATTCAGCTAGCAGGATCAATGCACCACTCACGAGCGAAGCATAACCTTCCCCGAAAACGGCATCGTAATGCTGCCCCAAATGGATTTTGAACGACCCGCGAATGAAACTACCCAATCCATCGGCGATCACATAAGCAGCAATCGAATTGGTGCCGATCACGATCAGTGGGAGGAACCAGGCTTTCAAATCTTTCACATCCACTAAAAAATAGAATGCAGAAAGGAGCAAAAACGCGCAACCGCCGCTGAACAGCGTCCAGGCGGGTGTCCAGATGCGCTTCACGATTGGGTTAAGGCCTGTGAAATGGAATGCCAATGCGAGTACCAAAAGTACGACGGCAGTAATCAGGAAGCGTTTTAGTAATAAAGTAGACGACGGCGCCGATTTCAGCCATTTGCCGGCGATCAAACCCAACGTCATCGTTCCTAATGTGGGAATGAAGCTCAGTGTACTGTAACCGCCACCATTAAACTCGAATGGCTTTTCGCGTGGGAAGAGGTTTAGGAACCACCGGTCGAATGCCCAGGCAGCGTTGGTATTTTTGTTCCAATGCGCTGCGAAGCCTTTGAGGTTATGTTCCCAGTCGGCGGTGATACCGGTTTGCGACCAGTCGAAATCCGCGCCCGGGAGCGGGTATAATGCAAACAGGGCCGCATAACCTACCAAGATCACCCCTAATGCCCCCCAGACTAACGCGTCCCGTTGAATTTTTTCCGAGACAACTCCCAATGCAAAAAGGATCGGGTAGCCGAGGCCTATTTGTGTTAATGTATCCTCAAAAGTAAAGTTGGTCTGCTCCGAATGCATCGAACGCAGGAAAATGCCTAACAATATCAGGATCAGTGACCGCCGGATCGTGTGCATCCACATCATTGTCACCGATTGATTCTTGTTCGCACGGCTGGCCATCGAATAGGGGAGCGCCACTCCAACGAGGAATGAAAAGGAAGGTTGGATCAGATCGTGCAGCGAGCACCCTACCCAAGGAACGTGGCTTTGGTGGAAATCCAGGAATGCCCAGAATGCACTTTCGGGAAACGCCTCGGCTACTTTGCCAAGCCGCAGCACCTCGGCCATCATGAGGAACATTACAAATCCACGGTAGGCGTCGACAGACGAAACACGTTGGGGCGGCAGGGTAACAGTTTCTTTCAAAACAAGGCGGTTTAGGATACGGTTAAAGGAAATACTGATAAATAGCCGGAAAGGATTATCCAATAAGAAAAAACCTCGCAGGATTTACCTGCGAGGTTTTTATGGCAATGCGGATCAGCGTCCGTTATACATTCATCTTTTTGAGCTCCTTCACAGCGTGGTCGGCTGCGCGTGCGGTCATCGCCATGTAGGTAAGCGACGGGTTCACACAGGATGCCGACGTCATGAACGATCCATCGGTAACATATACGTTCTCGGCGCCCCAAACCTGGTTGTGCTTGTTCAGAACGGAGGTTTTAGGATCGTTACCCATTCGTGCCGTGCCCATTTCGTGGATGCCGATACCCGGGTGTTTCGATTCGTCGTTGTAAGGCGTCACGTTTTTCAGACCGGCCGCTTCAAGCATTTCCGCAGCATCGTTCATCATATCCTGACGCATTTTCTTCTCGTTTTCGCCATAAGCCGCGTCGAAAACGACTACTGGGAGTCCCCATTTGTCCTTTTCGGTAGCATGCAGCGTGAAGCGGTTTTTCTCATCAGGGATCATCTCTCCGAAACCACCGATGTTCATCGTCCATCCGCCTGGCTGCGAGATCTCCTTTTTGAAATCAGCACCGAAACCGTCGGTTCCTACGCCGCGGCCCCAGCTTTCGCGGCTTGCACCACCCTGGTAACCAAACCCGCGCACGTAGTCGCGCTTGTCGTTGCCCCAGTTGCGGTAGCGGGGAATATAAATACCGTTCGCGCGGCGTCCGAAATAGTATTTGTCTTCGAAACCTTCCACATCGCCTCTTGCACCTACGGCCAGGTGGTGGTCCATGATGTTACGGCCCAGCTGGTCGCTATCGTTACCCAACCCGTTCGGGAAGCGTTTCGACTTCGAGTTCATCATAATGGATGAAGATGCGATCGCCGATGCATTCAGGAATATGATTTTAGCAAAGTACTCCTTGGTTTCAAGGGTATTCTGGTTGATCACGCGCACACCGGTCGCCTTGTTCAGCTTATCATCGAAGATCACTTCCGAAACGATCGAATCCGGGAGCAATGTGAGGTTGCCGGTTTTCTGCGCTGCGGGCAGGGTAGCCGCTTGCGTGCTGAAATAGCCGCCGTACGGACATCCACGCATACACATGTTACGGAACTGGCACGCGGCGCGGCCGAGCTCGGTATGGAATGCTTGTGGCTGGGTAAGGTGCGCGGCACGGCCCATGATAATGTGGCGGCCGGCGAATTTCTTCTCTACTTCGCCTTTGACGTGCTTTTCCACGCAGTTCATCTGCATTGGAGGCAGATAATGCCCATCGGGAAGTACGTCGAGGCCATCTTTGGCACCGCTGATACCCGCGAATTTCTCTACGTAATCATACCATGGTGCAATGTCGGCATACCGGATCGGCCAGTCTACACCAATACCTTCCTTGCCGTTCGCTTCAAAGTCGACAGGGTTAAGACGGTAGCTCTGGCGACCCCACAGCAGGGAGCGGCCGCCTACGTGGTATGCACGGATCCAGTCGAATTTACGGGTTTCCAGGTAAGGATTTTCCTTGTCATTTTCGAAGAGATAACGGTGCTCTTCGTTGGCGGTGTAGCCTGTGCGGATACCTGCCCAGTATTCTTCTTTCGCCACTGTAGTAACCCTGCCGCGGTGTTCGAGCTCCCACGGTGCGAGGGTAGCAGTTTTATAATCTACAATATGCTTAATGTCCCGGCCCCTTTCGAGCATCAGTACTTTCAAACCCTTCTCGGTCAACTCTTTTGCGGCCCATCCGCCGCTTATACCCGAACCCACCACAATTGCGTCGTAAGTGGCTTGTTTTGTTGCTTTTATGTTCAGATTCATGATGAATATGCTTCAAAAAATTTTAGAATACGGCCATAGCGGCCCTTACTTGGTTGTTTGGGGATTACATTGCCCAGTTTTTCTGGCCTGGTTTCAGGTCGATGCAGCCGTCATAACGACCCGGAACGGCAACGTATTCGAGCGCCTGGGTGGCACCCGGTTCGGATGTGAAGTAGCCCAGGAGCGTCAACTCTTTCATCAGGCGGAAGAACGGCACACCGGCGTCGGTGTATTCCTTGCCTGCTTCGGTATATTTTTTCTTTTCCTCACCTGCCTTCGCGAGCTCATCTTTCGCACTGGCTTCCATCTCTTTCAGGATCTTGGTTTGTTCTTCCGGTTTCGCTTTCAGAAAGTCCTTCTTCTCCAACTCTGCCAGACCCTTGTTGAAGCTTTCCTGATCTTTCGCCGCGTAGCAGTCTTTCAGCATCATTTCAATAAACTCGCCCACTTTGGCATCCTTTGCCCCCGGAGTGTCCGTTTTGGGAATGATAATTTCAGCCACCTCCGAAACAAGCGCCTTGCGGTCCGTGGAGAACGGAAAAGTCATTGCTGAGGCAGTCTCTGTGGAAGATTTACAGCCTTCCAGAAAAGCCAGCATGGTGGGCGCGGAGAGTGTGCCACCCATTAATAGTGCCACACGACCAAGGGCATCACGTCTTTTCATCTGATATACTTAATATAGGTTAACAATCCAAAGTGAAATTCTGCATTCGATAAATGCAATTTTGAATAGCCTGCTAATTTATGAAATATTCTGACTCATATGTTGGTTAGAATGATTCTATATAGGTGCCGGAGCTGTATCAGGCTATTTCAGAGGGTACTCGGAGGGATTAAATTTATATTAAAATGTAACCGCGAGGTTATGCGCAGCACGGTCATTCTAACGATTCAGAGCACCATTAAATTGCAGCCGCGGATGTCCGAGTTGTCGAAGCGGCCCATGACATAAAAAGTCCCGGCTTTTTCCCCGAAGCGCCCAAGGTCCTGGGTTTCGATGAAAGAGCATGTATCCAGGTTGGCCAGGTCGATGACGTTGATGCCGCCGGTTTTGGACGAGCCGAGGTTGTGGTCGCTGATGGCAAACGGATCATTGATGTCCCGCAACAGCACGCGCATCGTGTAGCCCGGCACGAACAGGCCGTCGCCATGCGAATATCCTTGAGAAAGGAGTTCGGTCATACCGTATTCGGAATGGATTGCCGGCAGGCCGAGGCTCGCAGTAAGGATATCGTGAACTTCTTCCCTGAGCAGTTCTTTCCGCCGACCTTTCATCCCGCCTGTATCCATGACCGTGAAATGTTCGATATTTTGCAAAAACGAAAGGTCAAAACTGCTTTCTGCGAGGTCCAGCAGCGCGAACGTAACACCCAGCAGCAGAACCCCTTTGCCGTCCGCGTTGTTGGCGAGATGGCGCAGGCGATGCAGCATTTCGCCCGTGTTGTTAAGGTAAAAGCCCGAATACTCCGATTCGCTCTCCTCAATAAAATGCTGCATCATATACACGAGCGAAGAGTTGTTTCGTTCAAGGTATGACGGTAGCAGTGCCAGGATATGAAAGCGGTTCAGATCGCCGTAGTTATGCTGGAAAATACGATAAGAAACGGCTTTGTAAAGCGGCTCGTCGTAAAGATGATGATGGCTGGCAGCCTGGCTGGTTGTCCCGCTGCTCTGGAAAATAACTGACGCGTCGGAAGAATGCCCCGTAGCGACGCGATGATTCTTAAAAAACTGGATTGGAAGGAAGGGAATTTGGGTCAAGTCGGTGATGCGTGCCGGATCGAGGCCCAGGTGCCGGATATATTCCCTATAGACGGGATTATACTCAGCCTGAAAGCGGAAAACCCTGAGTGCAAGCGACTCAAAATCGGCCGGTTCGAAGGTCACGATCTGCTCCCGGAGCCCTGCCCGTATTTCGGCAATGGATTTATTGTTTTGAAGTTCCAATCCTCTTACTTTCGTAGATACTAAAAAAGCAAAGTTAAAAATAGAACTCATATGAAGCTGCAAGTTTCCCTGTTCATACTATTGGCGGTTGCATCGGCGGGTTGTGTCGATATTCCCGATTTCAGTGATACACCGGTGATTTACTATAACGGCATCTCGCAGTATACGCAGGTCGATAGTGTCGATGGTGCTCCATCAGGAGAAACGGAAATTGTAACCATAACGATTGATTTTGAGGATGGCGATGGAGACCTGGGTGCTACCAATGCGGAAGTACAGGATACACTGGTTTTTACCAAGCAATATAAGAATGCCCCGGGCTCGAACCTTGAAGCGAATTACGAGTTGGTGACGATGATTAAGCAGAAAAACGGTTCCTGGTCCGAAAGTATTCTCGACGGCGATAAATTCAAATTTTTTCCCAGATTGAAGCTGGATGGAAAGGCGGGCCCGATCAAGGGAAAGCTCGACCTGAATGCCCGTTTCCTCAAGTCGCGCAGCACTGTTCCAACCACAGTGAAGTACAAAGTCAGGATTATCGACCGCGCGTTCCGGTTCAGCGAGCAAATCATGACGGATACCGTAGTGGTTCCGCTCCTGCCATAGCGTTTTAAGATTCTTCCACAATATCGGCATTCAGGATGATCCTGAATGTCGTTCCTTTTCCTACCTCCGAGTTTTTAACGAAGAGCTTGCCGGCGTGGTAGTTTTCGATAATCCTTTTGGCAAGTGTTAATCCCAAACCCCAGCCACGTTTCTTGGTGCTGAAACCGGGGTTGAAGATTTTGCTGGCCTGCGCTTTGGTCATACCCTTGCCGGTATCGGCAATATCGATCCAGATTTCCTTCGCACGCGGAGGCGCTTGGAGTGTGACGTGGATCTCGCCCACGCCGCTCATCGCATCCACCGCATTCTTGCAGATATTCTCGATCACCCATTCAAACAGGTTCTTGTTCAGCAAGGTAGTTTGCGCTACGGCAAGCTGGTTATGGACTTCGAATTTTACTTTGGAAGAAACCCGTTTTTCCAGATAGTTGATAAAATGGGTCACAATATCTGCGATAGGTTCCTGCCGGAGCGTAGGAATAGACCCGATGTTTGAAAAGCGGGTCGTGATCATTTCAAGCCGTATGACGTCCTTTTCAATTTCTTCGGCAATGGACGGATCTATCGTAGGGTCGCTGCGGAAGTACTCCACCCAGGCCATGAGCGAGGAAAGCGGCGTGCCCAGCTGGTGGGCCGTTTCTTTCGCCAGTCCGACCCAAACCCGGTTCTGTTCGGCTTTCCGTGCTGAACTGAATGCGAGATAGGCCAGATAGCCGATCAGGAGCATGACGGAGAGCTGTAAAAACGGATAGTAACGGAGTTGTGTAAGCAAAAATGAGTTGCTGTAATAGATTTTTCCCGCCCGGCCTTTGCCCAGCTCCACCGGAATGGGCGGGTGTTCGAGTTTCATTTCTTCCAGCTTTTCCTGGATAATGCGTTCTCGCTCCTGACGACTTACTTTTGCAGGAAATTTAATGTTCTTGTTCGGGTTCGGGATGTTGTTTTCATCTACGTAAATGGCCGGGATCTGGTAGAAATTTACGGCATCCTCAATGACCTGGTAAATCACGTTGAAATTCTCGTCCAACGGGCTGTTTACGACGTACCGCAGACCTTCCGCATAAAGTTGAACCTCCCTTTCCTCGCGCTCTTCCAGCTCCTCTACCAGTTTATCGGTGTAAAACAACGAACCGATACTCAGAATGAGCAGGATAATCCCGATGACATATTTGTAAAAGCTCTTTTGGTCATAAGTATCCATCAACGAACGGCGCAGGCGCTGGCTGTTCAGGATGGCTACGGGGTGCAGCTTGAAACGTGGTTTTTCTTTTGGGGTTTCGCTGATCATTCCGGGTCGGGCACAATAATCCCGATGTTAATGTTACAGTTTACAAATAACGCAAATAATTTAAGCTTAGTGGCTTCACAACCGTTTTTCATCACCGTCACGGGTCAGTTCTGAATATGACGAGGATCATGTTTTCCGGGCGGTCCAGGGATGAAATTTGTATGACTTATGACAGTTTTATTTAAATGCTTTCTAAATAAGTGAACGGTCATAGTTCCACATTCATATTATGATTTTTGTACAGTATTTTTGTGAATCGAATTAGACCAAGTGATGTATAACCAGTTCAAATCAGTCAGTTTATCACATCGGAATGCTCCTCTTGCTATCAGGGAACAGCTTGCATTGAATGAGGCGGAAGCAAAGAGCATGATGCTTCGTCTTAAAGATTTTTTCGATATCTCGGACGTGCTTGCCGTCTCCACTTGCAACCGCACCGAAATATACTACTCCTCCGCCAACGATCTTAACGAAGACATTATCAAGCTTTTGCTGATCGAAAAAGGGGTTGAGGATGTAGAAAGTTTCAAGGCATATTTCGAGCAGTTTTCCGAAGGCGACGCCGCGGTGCAGCACCTGTTCCACGTAGCCACGGGCTTGCAGTCGCAAGTGGTAGGGGATATGCAAATCCCTAATCAGATCAAGCATGCATACCAATGGTCGGCCGACCTTAACATGGCCGGGCCGTTTTTGCACCGCCTGCTTCACACCATATTTTTTGCAAACAAACGCGTAGCGCAGGAGACATTCTTCCGCGATGGTGCTGCTTCCGTTTCCTATGCGGCCGTAGAATTGCTCGAAGGCCTCATGCCGAACCCTAAAATCCTCGTGGTAGGATTGGGCGAGATCGGAACGGACGTTTGCCGCAACCTTTCGCAAAATACCAATGCGGAGGTAACGCTCGTGAACAGAACCCGCAGCAAAGCCGAAGCGCTGGGTGCGGAGCTGGGCTTCCGGGTAGCGGATTTTGCAGATATTGAATCCGAAATTTCCAATGCCGACATTATCGTATCGTCCATTCAGCGCGAAGATCCATTCTTCACAAAGGAAATGATGGTGCGTCTCCGCGGTATGTCATTCAAATATTTTATCGACCTCTCGGTGCCTCGTAGCGTGTCGCCGGAGGTGGAAGAAGTGCCGGGCGTAATGCTTTACACGATCGATTCGATCCGCTCGAAGGCCGACGAAGCGTTGCAGCGCCGCCTCGACTCTGTGCCGCACGTGGAAGAGATCATTAACGAAGCGGTGGTGGAATTCAACGACTGGTCGCGCGAGATGATTGTTTCGCCCACGATCCAGAAGCTGAAAGGTGCGCTCGAACAAATCCGCAAGGAGGAGCTGGGGCGTTTCACCAAAAATCTTACCGAATCGGAGCTGGAAAAGGTTGAACGCATTACCACCAGCATGATGCAGAAAATTCTCAAACTGCCGGTACTTCAATTGAAAGCAGCTTGCAAAAGAGGAGAAGCCGAAACGTTGATCGACGTATTGAACGACCTGTTCAATCTGGAAAAAGAGAAAGAAAGCCATTAATATCACATAGACCTCTTCCAATATCATACTTCCGGAACACACTCCGGGAGTTTTTTTATGCGCAAAAA
>DATMSL010000741.1:0-5297 GCA_035565435.1 Dyadobacter sp.
GTGGACGATTTGAAGGAAATTCTGCGGATGTACGCAATTTTAAACTAGGGATACCGCGCCCTGATAAAGTATGAAAGGTTCATTTAACTGTTTTTTATAGCGTTAATAGAATACTGAAACGATAACCGCCGATCCTGGCAAGATCGCGGTTATCGTTTCAATTTACTTACAGAGCTGTTCCGGTGAGCTCATTCCCAGCCCGGGTTCTGGGTCAGGCCCGGGTTAAGAACCTTATCTGCATTGGAAATCGGGTGAAAGTACTTCTTCTGGTCAAAAATGCGCTTTTCGTCGTCTCGCCAGGTGATATGTCCCTTGGAGCCTTCGGTAAGACGTGCCGCCTTGCCGTCGACGACATAATAGACGACCCCGGGTGTGGGGCTGGCAGGTACCGCATCCACAAAGGAGACGTCCGGTGTGCCGTTCCCGTCCAGGTCCATTGGGAAGTTTTTGGCCGGTACGTAAATACCTTTCCATTGCATTTGCAGCAAGTGGCCTTTTTTCCAGCGAAGCAGGTCGTCGTAACGCAGCCCCTCGTATACCAGTTCGATTCCGCGCTCGCGTCTGATTTCAAGCAGGTATTTGTCTGATATTTCCGGGAAATATGTCTGTTGAAGATACAGGTCAGCCGTTGTTGGGGCATTATCGTTTACTCCTGCCCGGCGCCGCAGCGAAGCCACTGTCTGCTCCCAAACGGAAGCGTCCATTTCACCCAGTTCTGCTTTGGCTTCTGCAAAGTTTAGTAACACTTCGGCAAAACGGATTAACGTTATCGAGTTAGATCCCTCGGCCACGCCGTCAAGCCGCTTGTCGTCCAGGCTGAATTTGAGCAGGTGATACCCGGTGAAAGTGTAGCCAAAGTTGGCTGGGGCAGCGCTGCCATCGCTGCGTTTGTAGCCCAACGTGCGAACGGTCTGGCCGAGGCGCGGGTCGCGGCCTGTCACTTCCCTTACGAACTGAATCGTATCATAGCCGGGCTTGTCGGTGAACCGGGAGCCGTCGGCATTCAGGTAAGTATTGATGAATTGTTTGTTGAGTCCCCATCGTGCGCCGTAAGTGGCGCTGTTAAACTTCCAGGTAATTTCATGCCAACGGCGAAGCGCATTGTTGTAGACCAGTGCCCACATGATTTCGCGGGACACGGGGTTTTCGCTGGTAAAAAGCTGTCTGTAATCGGTTTTGGGACTACCCGTGCTGTGGATACCGTACTGTCCTCCGTCGATAACGGCCTTGGATGCCGTAGCAGCTTCCCGAAGCCACCGGTCGGCGGTGGAAGCGAGTCCAAGATTCGGGTGGTATTTCCGGAAGGTGCCTTCAAATAGACATACTCTTGATTTGAAGGCCAGCGCTACCTGCCGCGTAACTGTGGAAGAGCTGTTGTCTTTGGTATTACGGATGTTGCCAGCCGCGAAGTCCAGATCCGCCAGGACCGAATCCATCACCATAGCGCGGGGATCGCGGTCTTTATAGAGTGCCTGCTGGTCATCGACGGCAAGTGCACGGGAATACCAGGGCACATCGCCATATGTTTTTACCTTTTCGAAATAGAACCAGGCTCTGAAAAAGCGGGCGATCCCTTCGTAATGGTTGCGGGCTTCTGCCGGAATATCCGGATTGTTATATTTCGACAAAAAATAATTGATGTTTCTCAGTTCGCTCCATAACCAGCTTCCTTCGTTGACCGAGGTATACGAGCCGGCAATAAAGGGCGGGGAGCTGGTTTTGGATGTGTACTCGCCCATCTCATCGGCCTGCACGAGCTCGAGTCCCGTCGGGAGCATGCGTTGATAAAATGAGCTCGTGTATAAATCAAGGTCTTTTTCTGTTTTGAAAAAGGATTCTGGTACCAGCTTGTCAAATGGTTCTTTCTCAAGAAAATCATTACAGCTACTGATAATCGCCGTCAGGCCGGCGGCAAGGATATATAAAAACTTCTTCTTCTTCATCATATTCGTCAGTTAAAACGTGATATTGAGGCCCATCGTGGTGGTTTTCAGCATAGGGTAGGCGTACCCCTGGCCGTTGCCGTTGGTCAGCTCGCCCACAGGGTCTTCCAGCACCTCGGGATCGAAGTTGTCCGTATGTTTGAAAAGACCGGAAAGCGTAAACAAATTCTGCGCAGTGAAGAACACGGACACCTTGGAAGCGCCGATGCGCGCTGACCAATGTCCGGGCAAGGTATAGTCCACAGTCAGCGATTTCAGACGCATGTAGCTCGCGTCCTGAAGGTAGCGCGTCTGAGGGGCGCCCAGGGAGCGGTTGGTGCCCAGCGCGGTGTAGCCGCGGAATCTTGGGAAATAGGCGTCAGGGTTTTCCTGGGTCCAGTAGTCGTCCATCATCATCTTCGGCTGGTAACCGTACGGGCGGTTATAAGGTCCCCAGAAAAGCCCTGCTTCGGGGGCAAAGTACCAGTCACGCTTGGCGATGCCCTGAAAGAAGGCTGATATCCCTAAGCCGTTCCAGTTTCCCGAGAGCGTCAGACCGAATTGATAACGGGGCGCATTATTTCCGATAATGCGGCGGTCGCCGGGGTTATGGATCGTGTTGTCACCCTGGTTGATGACCCCGTCACCGTTGAGATCAGCGAATTTAAGGTCGCCAGGCAGATATACGCGGTTGTTAGAGTTCTGCAAAAAGCTCTGGTCGGCGTGTTCGGCAATATCCTGTTCGGATTGGAAGAAGCCCTCTGTGGTGTAGCCCCAGATTTCCCCGACCTTGTGACCGACATAATAGGTAGACGCCAGCGTTCCGGTTGTATTGTTGAATTTGGTAATGGTAGAACGGCTATCCCATAGCGAGCCATTAATGCTGTAATTGACGGGTTTACCGAGCAACGTGCCGCGGTTCTTGTAACCAAGGGTAAGCTCCCATCCTTTGGTAGACAGGTCGGCGTAGTTGCCCGAAGGCGAAGCTGCGCCAAAAACGGCTGGCAGGGGTTGTCCGGCGGTGAACATGCCGACGGTTTTCCGATCGTACCAGTCGAAGCTCAATTCCAGACGGTTACCGAAGGCATTGATATCCACCCCGAAGTCAGTTGTTGTAGAGCGCTCCCAGGTAAGCCCGCCAGGAATAACGCCTGGCATGGAGGTGTAGTTTTTCTGAACGCCGCCTAAAACAACAGCAGTCTTGGCCACACTCATCTGTTCCAGGTACCGGTAAGGCGCTACGTTCCCATTGCCAAGCGACCCGTATGAGGCCCGCAGCTTAAGATTATCGAGCCAGGTTTTGCTCCACGCCATAAATGGTTCCTGTGACAGGCGCCATCCGGCCGATACAGAGGGGAAAAAGCCGAAACGTTGGCTGGACGGAAACTTGGAGGAGCCGTCATAGCGCCCGTTGAACTCAATAAGGTACTTGTCTTTCAGTGCATAGTTTAGTCTGTAAAACAATCCAAGATAAGCCCATTCGTTTCCACCGCCGGTGATGGTGTAGTTCAATCCATCCATCAGGTTGAAGTCCGGCTTGTCTTCTACCAATATTCCGTCGCGGCTGGCATTGAATACTTCGTAACGGGACGATTCGACGTTCAGGCCCACCAGCCCGGTCAGGGTTTGGTTTTTTCCCAGGGACGGACGCACTTCGGTTGTCAGGTTGGAGGCAAGGTACTGGGTGTTGTTGCTCAACTCGCGAAGCAGGCTACGTCCGAAACGGGCTGACTGTCCCTCTCCAATGCTGTAATCGATAAAGTTGTTGGTCCGCGTGTCCGCATTCTGGGTACGGGCGTAGGTAAAATCCCCTTTGATTGTCAGGTAATCTTTCCAGGGCTTGGCAGTGAAACCGGCAGTGTTTCTGAAATAAACGTTGCGCTGGTCGGAAGCGTTGTTTCCTTCGATGAAAGAGGCAACGCCCGTATACACCCCTGTGTGGGTATATGTGCCATCCGGGTTATAGATCACCGCCATTGGGTAACCCTGGTGTTCGAATTGTCGCCAGATATTACCGTCCCCGTCAGCAAACATGGGATAATGATAGGTGTAGGTAGACATTTCAAAGCTGTTCTGTACGGTCAGCCAGCGTGTTGCTTTCAGATCGCCTTTCGCACGGACATTGTAGCGGTTAAACTTATCCGGATTGAAGTTGAAGATTCCATCCTGATGGTAGTACCGGCCCGACACGAAGTAGCCGACTTTTTCGGTTCCACCCGAAAGGCTCAGCGCCTGCTCGGTCGATGCCATTTTATCTTTGTAAATCAGGTTATACCAATCGGTGTTGCCAAAGTACTCGTAACGCCCTTTAGACTCGTTGTACACTGTTTCAGGCATGCCGGGGTTCTCGTTGTGTTTCTTGAGAGCGTCCAGGTATTCCAGCGAGAAAGGATAGATGTTATTCACCGAAATAGGGTGCGAATTATAGTCGTACCAAGCGTTGAATGCCTCATCGAAGTTACGCGCCCATTCATAGCCGTTTGTGACCAGGTTCGGCGTGACGATCCGGCTATTAAGCGAGTAATTGGAATTAAATGTAACAGTGACTTTTTCGCGGGCGGGCTTCTTGGTGGTAATCAACACCACCCCGAAGGCAGCGCGCGATCCGTAAATCGCCGCCGAAGAGGCATCTTTCAGAACGGTGACGCTTTCGACATCGTTGGGGTTAATTTGATTCGGGTCGCCTTCCACACCGTCGATCAGCACAAGCGCGCTTCCGCCCGCTCCAATCGAGGTGGTCCCGCGGACATTGTACGAGGCGCTGCGCGTCGGGCTTCCATCTACCATTTTCAGGTTCAGATTGGGGAGAGCGCCCTGTAACATGCGCGTCAGGTTGGGCGAAGGCCGGTTTTCCAGTACCTCTGAGGATATCTGCGCTACCGCGCCGGTGAGGTTGACCTTCTTCTGCGTACCGTAGCCAACAACAACCAGCTCGTTGAGCATCAGGTCGCTGTTTTTCATTTCAACGTCGATCACCGAACGGCTGCCAACTACTTCTTCCCGGCTGCTCATGCCTATAAATGAAAACATGAGCACCGAGCTGTCGCCAGGCACTTCAAGTGAGTAAGCGCCGCCCGCGTCTGTCAATGTGGCGCTGTTGGAACCTTTGATCCGGACAGTAACCCCGGGCAAGGCACTGTGGTCGTTGCCATCGGTCACCTTTCCGCCGATGGATCTGGACTGCGCATGAGATTCGGCACAGACTGCCATGGATACAATCCATCCGAGCAGCAAGATTTTTGCCGTAGAAGTTATCTTCATACAGTAAATAGTGATAGGAAAATGAGTAATAAGAAGAATTAACTAATCGTCGTAACGAGCGATTAATGCTGCAAATGTAGATGGGCAATGTTACCTTTTCGTTAAGGCGAAGTT
>DATMSL010000742.1:0-3564 GCA_035565435.1 Dyadobacter sp.
GGAAAAGAAACCCGCAAATTGATCAAAAATAAGGCAAATGACCTCGGCGGAAACGCGAAGGATAAATATGAGAAAAGCCTTGAAGAACTGTCTCACCTGGCTGACAGACTCAAAGACGGGTTCCTGAAAAACGTAAGCAGCGCAAAAGAAAAAGCAAATGGTGTGGCCGACAATGTGAGCGAAAAAGTTCGCGGCGTAGTCAACAACAATGCTTAGTAACTCCGATATTCACGACATTGAAAGGGTTGTTTCCGATACCGAAGCGACCCTTTTTGTTACCCCTTAGCTAAGGTATTTTTGCTGCTATTTCGCTGATTACCTGATTGATATCCTGAGCAAAGTTCCTCGTTTTTTCAGGGATAATGCCGCTGGCTCCGCCTTGCCACACCATCCGGTTATTCGCAGCGTCCACCAGGTCGATCACGATCGTGCCCTCACGGTATTTACCGGTTACCACTTCTTCGCTCTTCCAGGAATAGCGCCGTTGGCTCATGTAGCGCGGCAGGCCGTCGGTGCGGAAATCTGTTTGCCGGGTTTGCAATTGTTCCTGCACATTCAATGCGATATTGATTTTCAGGCTCGGGTCGCGGGCCTCGTCGAGCCCGCGGGCTTGCAGGCTTTTGGCAATGGCTTCCTTGATAATGTTTACGTTTTTTTCAAAGTTTTGGGAAACTGTATCGCCTTTGGCTTCGATATCATAAAAGCCATAAGTAGGGAAGTCGGAGAGCTTAAAGGAGTCTTCCTTTTTGACTTTCAGTAATTTATAGGATGGGCTGCACGCGGTAATCAGCAAAAAAAAACACAAAAAGGCCGGGGCATTTTTCATGACAGCGAGTATTTAGGTTAAATCATCCGATTACGCTTCCCAATTCCTTGGCGGCCGCCATGCTGATGCCTTTGTAGAACATAAATTCCGTCATAATGGCATGTTGTTCCTCTTCCGTCTGCGCGTGTACGGCTTGTTGCAGGCAAACCTTCATTTTTTCTTCAATGAATGCTTTTTTCAGCCTGAGAATATTGTTGAACGCTGTTTTGTCCAGCACGTCCGTCTCAAACGGCACGTAAATCTCGTATTTCTCCTGCCAAAGTTCGCTAAGCTCGTGTTTTTGAGTCAGCCATTCGATGGTCAGGTTCCGGATGTCCGCCTCGTGGTGTTGCAGGAAGTAGTCGGTGGTCAGGACATGGTTCCGGTTGAAATTTTCACGGAACAGGGTCAGCAAATGGCTGAATACAGGATCTTTCAGCTCGATTCCCTCGATTTGCCCCAGCACATACTGACAAACCGTAATGGAAGGTTCGAGCTCGCGCGCGCCGTGCACAACGAGCAGGCGTACGAATGCTTCCTCCTGGTAATGCAGCTTTGTCCGTTGGAATGTTTCCGGAGCAGCTTCTTCCGGCACGAATGGACTGGCATCCGGCTCGCCCGCAAACGGCCCGAACCCGTCACTGAACAATGCGTCCAAGTCGTCTGGCCCGTCCGGGATGGACCGTTCGGGAGCTGCAAACCCAGGGTTGTTAAACCCTGACCCTGCATTGTTTGGGCGGGACTGCCGTTCGGTTGGTTTGACAGTCTGCTGCTTCCGCATCAGCTTATTGCCCTCGGTAATCAGCATTTGCTCGTCCACCCGCATCATTTCCGATGTGCGGTGGAAAAACACCTGCCTTTTAATCGCATCGGGGATTTTGACGATGCTGTTGACGACTTCCTGGATCACCGCTGCCAACCGGAAAGGATCGTTTCCCGCATCCTGCAACAGGATTTCCGTTTTGAAAGTGATAAAGTCCTTTGATGCTTTCTTCAAATGCGCTTTGAATGCCTCAGCGCCTACTCTACGGACGTAGCTGTCGGGATCTTCGTTGTCGGGGAAAAGGACGACATTCACATTCAGGCCTTCTTCCAAAACAAGGTCCAGACCACGCAGAGCCGCTTTGATACCGGCCATATCGCCATCATACAAAATGGTGATGTTGGGTGTAAAGCGACCGATTAACCGGATTTGTTCTACTGTGAGCGACGTTCCGGATGAGGCGACGACGTTTTCGATTCCCGCCTGGTGCAGGGAGATAACATCCGTGTACCCTTCCACCAGGTAACAATGTTCGAGGCTGCGGATCGCGTTCTTTGCCTGGTAAATACCGTAGAGGACTTCGCTTTTATGGTAAACTTCCGTTTCCGGCGAATTGAGGTATTTCGGCTGATTTTTGTCAGTCTTTAATATTCTTGCCCCGAATGCGATCGTTTTGCCCGCGATGTTGTGGATCGGGAAGATAACCCGGCCGCGGAAACGGTCGTAACCCGCCGTATGACTGCCTTCCTTATGGATTAGCAGGCCCGCTTTTTCAAGAATTTCGGCCGAGTAACCTTTTTCTAATGCTTCTTTGGAGAATGAATCCCAGTTGTCAAGACTATAACCCAGCTCAAATTTCTTGCGGATTTCATTTGTAAAACCACGCTCCCGGAAATAGCTCAGGCCGATCGCCTGGCCTTCCTCACTATGATGGAGCTGGTGCTGGTAATAGTTTTTGGCATAATTAAGGATGATATACAGACTCTCCCGCACATTCTGCCGGATGGTCTCCTCGTCGGTCAATTCCTCTTCCTCAATCTCAATATTGTACTTGCCGGCCAGATACCGCAATGCTTCGCCATAGCCGATACCGTCAATGTCCATCACGAACTTGATGGAATCACCGGCAGCCCCGCAGCCGAAACATTTGTAGATCTGCCTTACGGGGTTTACGTTAAAAGATGGTGTTTTTTCATTGTGAAAAGGGCAGCAAGCCGAATAGTTGGCGCCCTTTTTTTTCAAGGACACAAAATCCCCTACCACTTCCACAATATCTGCGGCGTGCTTGATCCTCTCTACCGTTTCGGGGTTAATGCGCATAATTTTTAAATCGTCAGTTCACATGGTCGCGTAGCTTCACCGGATTTTTCTTCTTATCCAGCCTCATATTGAGCAATTCTACGAAGAACGAGAATGCCATCGCGAAATAGGCGTAGCCTTTCGGAATTTCGTAGTGGAATGCTTCTGCCACGAGCAGCGTGCCAATCATCAACAAAAATGACAGCGCTAAAATTTTGATGGAAGGATGATTATTTACAAAATCCCCGATTTTGGCTGCAAAAGCAATCATAATGAACGTCGATGCGATCACGGCAATGATCATAATCGGGACCTCTTTCACCAGACCGACGGCCGTCAACACGGAGTCGAAAGAGAAGATAATATTCAGTAATGCGATCTGCACCAGTGCATTTCCGAACGACAGCGATTTTTTACCCGAAATATCACCGGATGGTAGTTCTTCCGGCTCGCCTTCGAGCTTGTGGTGAATTTCTTTGGTGGTGCTGTAAAGCAGAAAAAGCCCACCGCCGAGCAGGATCAGGTCGCGACCACTGAAACCGTGGCCAAATAGAGTAAGAACGTCTTCTTTAAGGCTGATAACCCACGAAATGGCAAACAAGAGCGCGACCCGCAGTACCAGCGCGATGAGCAAACCATTGTTTTGCGCCTTTTTTCTTTGATTGACAGGTAGTTTGCCGGAAACGATTGTGATAAA
>DATMSL010000743.1:0-13411 GCA_035565435.1 Dyadobacter sp.
TGAAGGGCCAGTCGTATGGGCTTGGTTTCGAGAGTTTTGAGGCAGTGCAGGACAAACGCACAGGACTCGACCTGAGTCCGGAAGGACCGATTTGCCTGGACGACGACTTTGAGCTCACTTTTGAACTATCCTTTCTGAGGAATAAAAAGACCTATTTTGGCTATATCGTCCGCGTTATAGGAGATGATCAGCAGAATATCGACCTGATTTACGACAATAGCTCCGTTCATCAGGACCATTTCAAACTCATTATCGGGGAGCAGTTTTCACCCACTGCGTTCGACTTCCGCGGTGATGACCTTTTCACCCAATGGAACCGCATCACCCTGCGTTTTCAAAAGCAGAAGCAACAGATTACCGTCATGTACGGAAATCGCAGCTTTTCTCAACCGGTAAAATATGTAACGAAGGGTTGCTATAAGATCCTGTTTGGCGCCAACCAGTACAAGGAATTCCGCACCACCGACGTACCGCCGATGAAAGTTCGGAACGTGGAACTGCGGGAAGGCGGGCGCGTGGCCTACCACTGGCCTTTAAACGAAACGGATGGCTTGAAAGCCGCGGAGGAAATCAGGCAAAAAGCCGCAGTGGCCGCCCACCCGATCTGGATCAAAAAGCTGCATTACGAATGGAAGCTCTTGCAAACCGTTACATTGAAAGGCTATGTGCGGGTAGGATTCGATGAAAAAAGCAGCAATGTATTTGTCGTGGGGCAAGACTCGCTTGTGAGGTTCAGCCTGGCCGGGAACCGGCTGGTGACCATGCCTTACCGAAGCGGGAAACAGCCTGTTTATGTCGATAACCAGGTGCTGTTTGATACCGGGAGGAACCTTTTGTACAACATTTTTCCAAACGAAAGACAGGTTACAGCCTTTGACACGGCAACGCGCAGCTGGGATAAGAACGATATTCCCGCCCAGGCCAAGACCTACTATCTACAAGCTAATAAATTCCTTTCGCCGGCCGATTCTTCCATCTATGTGCTGGGAGGTTACGGGCATCTCGCTTATAAAAAGGAAGTGCAGCGTTACCACCTGCCGTCCGGGACATGGCAGCAGGTTAAACTGGACGATTCCGTGTTCACGCCCCGGTACCTGTCCGCATTGGGCGCCACGCACGAAGGCGCATATGTGATAGGCGGATATGGCAGCTCCACCGGGCAGCAAATGCTCAACCCGCGGAATTGGTACGATTTGCTCTATTTCGATCGCGCGCGGCGTAAATTCAGGAAGATCTATGAATTGAAAGTGCCGAAGGAGGATTTTGTTTTTGGTAATTCCATGATTATCAATGAGCAGGATAGCTCTTATTATGCATTGATATTTCCGAAGCATCAATTCAGCTCCGAGCTGCAACTGATCAAGGGTTCGCTCAACCGCCCGGAGTTCACCTCCGTGGGTTCGAAAGTGCCTTACCAATTTATTGACATCGAGTCCTTTGCCGATCTTTTTTACGATAAGGCTAATGGCCGCTTCGTCGCGGTGACGCTTTACAGGGACGCGAATTTGCAGACCAGGGTGGCTATTTACTCGCTCTATGCTCCGCCACTCGAAACCGTGGCCCCGCAAGCAGCCTCTGCGGGAGGTTCGTCAGGACGGAGTTTGTGGATCATCGGTGCGCTTTTCGTGGCTGCATTGCTTGTGTATTGGCTTTACCGTTACATGCCGGGTCAATTGGGCAAGCAAAAGGCAACGAAGGCGCCGGTAGTCGGACCGGTGCCGGAGCTGGAAGTGCTACCCCAGGCAGAGCAGCCGGCGACGGAGGAGGCGGTCGAAAAGACGGTGCCGTACAAAAGCTGCATTCTACTGTTCGGTAATTTGCAGCTATACGATGGGGACGGAAATGAAATCACCAAGCAGTTCAGCCCGTTGGTGAAGGAGCTGTTTTTAGTCATCTTGCTTTATTCTATCCGCTGGGACGGGATCAGTTCGGAGAAATTGAAGGAGTTGCTATGGTTTGATAAGCCATCGGAAAGTGCGCGGAACAACCGGTCGGTGAACATCGCGAAACTGAAAGCGATCCTCGATAAGATGAAGTATTGTCAGGTATCGAAAGAGACGGGTTACTGGAAGATCAAAATCGACTTTGAGAAAATCGAGGTTGACTATATGCATTACCTCACATTGCTCGGAAACCGCAAGCTGCTGACGAAGCAAAGTATCATTGAGCTTGCCGGCATTACCAAGCGGGGTAACTTCCTTTCGAATGTGGAGTATGAATGGCTGGACAGCTTCAAATCCGAGATTTCGAACGAGATTGTCGATGCCTACCTGCGTTATGCGGCCTCAATCAAGATTGCCGACGATCCGGAATTTCTCGTGAAGCTGGCCAACTACGTGTTCTACTTTGATCCTGTGAATGAGGAAGCAATGATTCTCAAATGCAAGGCACTGGCTCATTTGGGCAAGCATTCGCTGGCGAAAACTACTTTTGAGAACTTCGCCCGTGAATATAACCGGATTTACGGGGAGGATTTCAGGAAGGATATGCCCGAAGTGTTGCATTCATGACAGCCCGGAGTTCGTGAACGGCATTCCTGTGCGATTGGTTTAGGGTATTTTTGTGGTAAGTGTCTTATTCGTAATTCATTATGACGGATTCTTTACTAAATCTTTGCCGCGAAGTAACCGGAATGTCCGGTGAAGAGCTGGCCATTGTGGAGCGCTATTTGAGAACGGTCAAGCTGAAACGGAAGCAATTCCTCATCCAGGAGGGCAGGCAATATGACTTTATCGGTTTTGTAAGCAAGGGTGCCATCCGCCATTTCACCTGGCGCGAGGGTGTGGAAAAAACTTGCAATGTCAACTTCGAAAACCAGTTCTTCACCGATTTTGATAGTTTCTACCGGGGCACACCTACAACCAATAACTCAGTAGCGCTGGAAGACTCTGTCGTCCTGGTCCTTTCTAAAACGGACCGGGATCTTTTGCTGGCAGAATGTCCCGCTTTTGAGCGCTTTTCGAGGGTGATCAGCGAGCGGGCGGCGCAGGAAGCGGCCGAGCGTGCATCGCGCCTCACGTGGGACCGTCCGGAAGATCGTTACCTGCATTTGCTGGAACATCAACCTGACTTTGCAAGACGTGTACCGTTGAAACACCTGGCCGATATGCTGGGTGTTAGCGCCGAAAGTTTGAGCCGTATACGAAAACGGCTTGCGAGCTCCGTGTTTTCTTGACGATCGTCAAGTATTTGCCCGCCAGGTAGGAAATACCTTTGTACTGTCGCGAGGGAGTTCCTGCGATGTTTGCACATAAACTATTCAGCCATATCAATGAAAAATGAAATGACTCTTCCTGCGGAGGCGGAGGTGCTTCCTTTCCGGGAAACTACCATG
This sequence comes from Dyadobacter sp., assembly GCA_035565435.1. Lineage (GTDB taxonomy): Bacteria > Bacteroidota > Bacteroidia > Cytophagales > Spirosomataceae > Dyadobacter. The sequence goes on from DATMSL010000743.1 coordinate 3,335, forward strand.
CTGTTGAAAGCATGGGTCCGCAACCACATTTATGCCAATGCATTAGGATTGGCGATTCTGCATCCCTTTCTGGCGCATTATTTTACCGGCCCACACGACAAGACCCTGACTGGACCACAGCTGGTTATGCACAATGTCTCGCTCGTGACTTTTATCGTCTTACTTGTTGTATTACAAAACCGGGCGCTTCAAATCCGTTTTTCTATCGGCACATTCAGAGGGTTAGGCTACTTTTTGCTGTTTGTTCCTGCCGCTTTCTGGCTCGGCTACTATACTTTGTATATTCCATTCGATATCATTTTTATGTACGCGACGACCGGCATCATCAATGCCGGTTTGGTGGGTTCGTTACTGCCTAGGCCGGGGCGATGGGCGTGGCAATGCGTATTATCTTTTCTGCTGGCCGGGGTTGTCGGTGCGGCTTGCGGCATTGCAGCATACTTCGCGGGACTCAAAGATGCGGGTGGATTCGTGAAGGATTACGGTATGTGGTCGTTGATCAGCATTACTGCGGCAGTCACCTACGGTTCATTGACCCGGCGGGCATTGGAGCGGCAGTTAGGCGAAACATCCAAAGGTTAATTTGTCTGGAAACAAAACAGAGACTGCCGAAACGGCGGTCTCTGTTTGAATCACCCTTAACCCTCAAAAAAATGAAGTCAAGTTCTACTTAGTTTTGGTTGTATTTTGTAGCGCAGCGTTTTTGCCGGTATCTCTATTCGTTAGTGCTTTGAGCTCATTAATTTCCTTCCTTAGCTCAGCAATCTCCGCCGTTTGATTTTTCAATTCCCGGACTGATTCTATTAAATGGGGAATCAGTCCCACGTAATTCACCGTTTTAAATCCTTTCTCGTTTTGTTGGACGAGTTCGGGGAAGTACTTTTCAACTTCCTGGGCTATCACACCCGTTTGCAGTTCTGGTCCTCTATTGGGGTCGACCCAACGATAATGATAACCACGTAACCGGGCGATGGCATCAATGCTGCCTTTCAATGGAGTAATATCCCGTTTCAGTCGTTCATCGGAACTGAAAATTTGAAGTACCCCAAGGGGTGTGGAAGCGTTTCCGTTTTCATCAATCCAAAACCGCCATGCACCATTGAGGTAGAAGCCGATCTGCTTATCAGTTTTCATACCCATGAAGCCCTCCGGGTTATTTTGAGAGTTATCGAGGTAAAGCCCCGAAGTTGCGTTGTCGTGCCGGATTCTCATGCGTGACCCCACGTCAAGGATAAACTGGGGGCTAACGGCTTTTCCGCCAATGCCGATATTCCCGTTCCGCAGTATTGTCAGTGCATTTGAGCGATTGTTAACGTCAAGGCCATTACCGATCTGAAACAGTCTGTCTGTTAAACTTCCATTGGGTTGGTCGAATGCGTTATTGAAAAGCCCCAGGGCGGTGCCAAAATTTGATTTGGCAATTGTGTGGTGTCCGAACGCAACGGCGTAATCACCCATGGCCGCAGCGCTGGAACCTATGGCTATGGAAAATGGATTAAGCGCCTGAGATGTATGTCCGAGAGCGATTGAATGGTCTTGGTGGGCCTCATTTGAATGCCCCAATGCGATAGCTGATTTTCCTTTGGCGCTACTGACAAAGCCCCCCGATATAGAAAACTCGCCGGTGGAGGAGGAGCGATCACCAAATGTCGTGGAAAAGTCTCCGGAAGCTTCTGTGTTAAATCCTGAGGCAAAGGTGAATCGGCCTATTCCCAAGTCTTCCCATTTATCGAAATTTGCTCCCGCGCGGAAGGCAGCCTTGCCTGGATACCATATCATTCTCGCTCCCGCACCAATTGGAGGGAGACTTTGTCCATTTTTCAAATCCCCCTTTTGAACAATCGGCTCTGTATTCCGCCACTTTCCGGATTCATTTGCATAAAGCGAATATGGAACGCTTAGAAGTTGGGTCATTCCAATGAAATGGAATTTGCCGTTGCTTTCATCATCAACCTCTGCTTTGAGAAAGAAAATATCATAAGGCCATTCTACCTGGGAGAGATCGCCGCCGCCCGCTCCGACAACTATGGTGAACATGCCGTTTGAATCCGTCTGAGCAGGCTGCGTTTCTTCGAAAACAACAGGGCCAAGAACCTGACTTTTTATGATACTTATCTTGACAGTTATCGAAGCATTCTGAACCGGTTGAGCCATATCATTGATGGCTATTCCCTGGAAGGTGAATTTGTAAGGCGCTTGGGCGAGCACAGTCTGGAAGGTTAATGCCAGGCAAATAAGAAAATGCAGGAGAATTCTTCGTTTCATACGTGAAGTTAGGTTAGCGATTATCGTAAACTGTCCCGAAAATCGCCGAGCGTGTGTGCTAAATACAAAAGCGTTTAGTGGCAGGTATCCGTGGGATTTTAAATGGTCAGACAAAACAGAGACCACCAAAGTGGCGGCCTCTGTATAAACCCCAGTTAACCCTCAGTGAAAAATCAGCTTTGTTGTTTTGCTTCCTACCGGGGTGTCGATTTGAAGCATGAATGATCCGGGATGCGGTAATGTGATCATATGGTTTGTTTCCGGAGCTTCGAATTGGCCTAATTTGTGACCTAGCTGGTCGAATAGTATTAACCTTTGTGTCCGTTCGGGCATCTGCACTTTTACTTTGCTCTCGTGTGACGGATTGGGATAAACGTAGAACCTGTCGAGGCTTTCTTTGTCTGGAATGATGCGAATGATCCTGCTGTAAGTGTAGGAATCATCGGTATCCACTTGCCGGAGCCGGTAATAGCTGGTTGTCACAAACTCCTGATCGACATACTGATAACTTTTCTCCGTGCTGGAATTAATAGCCCCATCCACCCAGCCCAGCAGCTCCCAGGTTTTACCATCCAGCGATTTCTGTATCTCGAACCCTAAGTTGTTCGTTTCCTCGGCAGTTTTCCAATGCAACTCGGCAAGGCCGGCAGCGTTCAGCCGTCCTTCGAAGCTGATCAGCCTCACCGGAAGCACGGATAAATCTGAAAACGTATTGAGGCTGCCCAATACCCAATTGACGCTCACGCCATTGGCCGATCCGGAGCCACTGGCGGCGTAAAGTGCCCCGGGTGAAATTTGCTGTGCCCGCGTATGATATGCGCATAAGGTGATGGCCGTGATGGTTAGAAGTTTTTTCATTTGCTGGTTTGGGTTGAGGTGGCTGTTTTTCCTGCCAAGAGCTCCTTGACGCTGGCTTCCAATGCGCTGAGTTTTTTATTCATTTCCTGGACCGAGGCCAGTTCTTTTTTCAGGGTGGCGATTTCCTCGGTTTTTTTGTCGAGTTCTTTGACTGCTTCGATCAGGTGGGGGATGAGGCCTGTATAGCGTATAGCTTTGAAGCCGTCCTCTTTTGTTGCTACCAATTCCGGAAAGTATTTTTCCACTTCCTGAGCAATGAGACCTACCTGCTCGCGACTGTGTCCTTGCTTCCATTGATAGCGATATCCCGACAATGATGTTAAACCTTTAAGACTCCCTGATAAGCGCGATATATTTGTTTTCAGACGAGAATCTGAAGTCTCGTGTAACTCGTTTACAAATAAGTCACCCTCTAGATGCCCTTCCCCATTGCTACTTACCTTAAAGCGCCATATTCCTGTTTGTTGAAAATAGAAACCTATGGTGTTGTCATTTTGATTACCGATGAAAGTAGAAGGATTGTTGGCTGCGTTGTTCATCCATAAACCAGCTACATTTCCATTATGTCGCAAACGCATTCTTCCGTCAATGTCCAAAGGATATTCGGGTGAAGCAGCGTTACTGCCCACACCAATATTGCCATTTTTCAAAATAGTGATAGCGTTAGAACGATTGCCGATAGTACCGTTGCCGATCTGAAAGAGCCGGTCCGTGTTACTTCCGTTAGGAACATCGCCATTGTTATTGTAAATGCCAAACGTTGTGCAATAGCTTGCTGCCGAACTAATGTTATGTCCGATTGAAACTGAGCCAAGTCCCGTTGCATTGGCAGACGTACCCAAGGAAACGGATTTATTTCCGCTCGCCGCATTACTTTCACCAATTGCAACTGCATTGTCTCCTGAAGCGATGTTACTTTCACCAATTGCAACTGCATTGTCTTTTGAGGAAGTATTACCTTTGCCGATAGCCACTGCGGACATTGCATTTGCAATCGTTCCGTCTCCCAAAGCAATAGCACTTTCAGCCAATGCCTGACTACCATTCCCTATTGAGATTGTGTATATGCCGGTCGCTTTTGTAGCATAGCCAGCGGCAAAAGAATAACCACCTATCCCCGCCTCTTCCCAAGTGTTGGATAACGCGTAGCCCGCGCGAAATGCGGCTTTTGCTGGATGCCAGATAAGGGTCGGGCCGAAACCAACGCTAGGTAGTGGCGGTAGGGTTTTAGCCGGGTCACCCTTCTGCACGATCGGTTCATCATTCCTCCACTTTCCGGACTCGTTGGAGAACATCGCATAAGGAACGCTTATGAGCTGGGTCGTACCAAGATCGGTAAATATAAAACCACCTCCGGCCGCCCCATCCGGGTCTATCCCTACTTGCAGAAAGTATTTGTCTGCCCCCCATTGAATTGTTGATGGAAGAGGGTTTGCGGCAGTCCCTATTGTTAGATTGAAGACACCGGCAGAGTTAGTCGTGGTGTATCCTTCATTTTGATAGACAACTTGACCATCAGCAGCGGTCTGATGGATTGAAAAAGTGTATCCAATCTGTCCATTAGTGACAATCTTCCCCGCCGCATCCCTGGCCACCCCCTGAAAACTAAACTGCTGCGGCGCCTGCGCTTGGGAGGACTGGGACTGGAGCAACAGCAGCAGGCTAACCGACAGCAGTATGACGAATATGACTTTGGGTCTACGGGAAAATGCCTTCCTGATTTTCGAGCTCAGCGACATCGGGGCAGTGGCGGTTTTGAAATAGCCCGATAAATGAGTGGCTAATTGTTTCATGTGTGTAAATGTTTTGTGTGATTTCCTTAAATGCGGTGGGAATATCGCTGGGTTTCCGGCAAAACGTTGCGCGCGATGAATGATCGGCTTCCGATTAAATAGCCTGCGGCAAAAATCCGGTTTTCGCAAAGTGATAAGCGTTCAGCAGGAAATGAGTATAAAAGTCGATTACTCATCGCTTCCCGCCGGGTGGTAAATAAATTTCTGCGTGTCGCCGGGGATGTCGAAAATTTGGCGAAAGGATATATACGTCCGGCCAAAACCTTAAACCCCAGTTTATGACACAGCGCGTGAAGTCACCCGTTTGGGCTGTTGTGCTACTGCTGATTTGTCTGATTTTACGATTCTGTGATTCCTGGCTGTTCGGAGAAGAAAATAGCAAAAGAAATTTCCCTCAATATCAGCGCTTTCGGCCCTCTCATTACCGAAGGGTGGAGACAAATGTTAACGGCAATCATTTGAAGGAAGCCATCAGGGGACCTGATTCACTGGGAAGAGCCTCTTACTTTTTTCGATAAGCAGCAATCTTAGCGTACAGTTCCGCCGGCGAGAATGGTTTGCTGATGTAGTCGTTCATTCCCACTGTAAAAGCAATATCCTTGATATCCATCATGGCCGACGCGGTCAATGCGATGATAGGCAAGAGCTGGTACTTTTCGCCGGGTAGCTGGCGGATGTGGCGTGTGGCTTCATAGCCGTCCATTTCGGGCATCTGGAGATCCATCAGCACGAGGTCATAATCGTTGTTCTGCACCTTTTCGAGGGCTATCAGGCCGTTTTCGGCGAGGTCGTATTTTACATCCCATTGTCTCATAAAGTTTTTCATCAGCAGGACGTTGATATTGTTGTCCTCGACAATAAGTAACCTCATGCCGTTTAGGTTGAAATGGTTGACCGGCGCTCCGTTGGATTGCCCGGTAAGGTGTTTTTCGCTGACCGGAAACGACAGGCTGAAATAGAAAGCGGATCCTTTGCCCGGTTCGCTTTCGACGTGAATCTGGCTGTTTTGTAGTTCCAGAAGCCGTTTGGTGATCGTTAGGCCGAGACCCGAGCCGCCATATTTACGGGTCGTGTCGGAGGTGGCCTGGGTGAAGCTGTCGAAGATGTTTCCGAGTTTTTCGGGCGGTATGCCGATGCCGGTATCTTCTACACGAAAGTCGATGGTGACGCGGTCGTCCTGTTGCTCCGCAACGGCTGCTGAAATGGTCACTTTGCCGCTTTCCGTGAATTTTACGGCATTGCTGACTAAGTTCGTCAGGATTTGGCCCAGCCGCGTAGGATCGCCCACGACCGTAATATTGATGTCGTTGCTGACTTTCAGTTTCAGCAAGATGCCTTTTTCGTTAGCCTTTTGGAGAATCCCCGATCGGATATTCTCCAGTAATAAAAGCACATTGAAATCCACCTCCTCGAATTCAATCTTCCCGGCTTCTATCTTGCTGAAATCCAGAATGTCGTTGATCAGGACCAGCAGGTTTTCAGCCGAGAATTTGAGGATGTTGAGATACTCCATCTGCTCCGGCTTCGGGTTCTGTTGCAGCAGCAAATGCGTGAACCCGATTACTGCGTTCATAGGTGTCCGTATCTCGTGGCTCATCGTCGAAAGAAACTGCGATTTGGCTATTCCGGCCATTTCGGCTTGTTCCTTGGCTTTGATTAACTCCTGTTCTGCTTTCTTCTGTTCGTCGATGTCCATGATCGCGCCGTAGAGCTTCGTTACCCTGCCGGTTGCGTCGGTAAACGGTTTTCCAATGGCGTGAATGAATTTCACGCGACCATCGGGCAGGATTATGCGAAGGTCGAAGCTCGCCGGTTCCAGGTGGTTGATCGCATCGCGGATATGCGACTTGTACAGGGGCATATCGTCGGGGTGGATCATATTCGAAAACAGCTCGGTGTCAGGACCGGTGCTGCCCGGTTCGAGGCCAAAAATGCGGAATGCCTCATCGGACCAGTAATTCTGGCCGGTGATAAGGTCGGCTTCCCAGCTTCCGCTGTGCGTGAGTTGCTGCGATTCGGCGAGCATGGCCTCGTTACGGCGGATCAATTCTTCGGCTTGTTTGCGGTGGGTAATGTCGTGCCACACCACCAGCAGTACCTTTTTGTTGCTGATCAGCACCGGATTAAGCGTAACTTCCACCGGGAATTCTTCGCCGTCCATTCGCCGGTGGATCCATTCGAAGCGGTTGTATCCGTTTTCATAAGCCAGCCGGTCCATTTCCACGGATTTCTCGGAAGAACGCCGGCCATCGGGCTGGAATTCCGGGGAAAATCTGGCGGGGTGGATAGAAAGCAGTTCGCTTTTGTTTTTGCATCTCAGCATTTTCACTGCTGCCTCGTTACAGTCCATAATCCCGTTTTCGTCCAGCAGCAGATGCGCGTCGGTAGAATACTGAAATATTACACTCAGCTTTTCTTCCACAATTTTTCGCTGCGTGAGGTCCTGTAAAACGCCATCCAGCTTGCCCGGCTGCTCCTGCTGCATGATGTCATCATGAATATCGCTTACCGAACCCACCATCCTTTCGGGCTTGCCGTTCTCAAACCGTACCGTGCCACGGCATTCGAAGTAGCGGTAGCCGTTATGTTTCGTTTTGAGTCTTACGTGAACCAGATAGGGGATATTGTTTTCAAACTGTTCGCGGATGGCGTCGGCGACGATCTGCTTGTCGTCGGGATGGACGAGTATTTCGGTAAATTCCTTATAACCAGTTGGTACCTCGCCTGGCTGATAGCCGAGTAGTTCAAAAAAACGGTCCGACCAGACCTGTTTATCCGTTGCAAAAACCCAGTCCCATATCCCCGCATTAATACCGGCAATGACCATGTCGAGCGATTCAGGGGAGAACTTGGATTGCATATTGGATGTATAGAATTAATTCGTATAAAATTAAAACAATTTCCGAATCTCAAAACCTTTAAAAGAATTTTGCCTACTCCTTTCCAAAGCCCTTTATGCCGAAAACTTTTTAAGCGGTAAGATTGGATATGTTGGTATTCTGCCGTTGCCCACGTAAATTGGTGGGCATTGAAATGGCGAAAACCTGTATATGAACGCAGAAACGGATGCGTTGAGAAAACGCATTGAAGAACTCGAGGCGGAATTGGACAAGGCCCGGCTGGGTCATACCGGCGGGGGCGATACACTCGCATATATACAGGAAATGGAAGGGCGTTTTCGCGCGATTGCGGATACCGCCCCGGTGCTGATCTGGCTCTCCGGTCCCGACAAGCTTTGCTACTTCTTTAACAAAGGCTGGCTCGATTTCACGGGCCGTTCCATGGAGCAGGAGCTCGGAAATGGTTGGGCCGAGGGCGTCCATCCGGATGACCTGGAAAGATGCCTGGCTATTTATATTTCCCATTTCGATGCGCGCAAGGAGTTCAGTATGGACTACCGCCTGCGCCGGCATGACGGCCAATACCGATGGATTTCGGATAAAGGAGTGCCCCGCTACACTTCCACTGGTACTTTTATCGGGTATGTGGGCGGCTGCATGGATATTCATGACCAAATCATGTTTTCGGAGCAGATGGAAACGCAGGTCGAGGAACGGACGCGACAACTGAAACACTCGGAGCAATTTCTGCAGTCCATCCTGAACACAGCCGGAAACAGCATCGCCTCCTATGAGCCCGTCCGCAACCCGGCGGGCCGGGTCATGGATTTCCGCATTGTTTATTCCAATGAAGTTAAATTCAGCACGGCGGAGGATTGGCGTATTGCGGGAAAAACATGCCGGGAAGTGTATCCCGGTATTTTCAGGAACGGTGTGTTCGAAAAGTTGGTGAAGTGTCTTGAAACGGGACAATCGGATCATTATCAGATCGATTTGAGGAAGGACGGCGACATTGTCTGGTACGAAGCTTCTGTTGAAAAACTTAACGACAGCGTGACCGTAACCACGAGGAATATTTCCGAAGAGCTCAAATCTGACCTGAAACTCAAAGACCTGAACCGCCAGCTGGCGATACAGAACTCAATTTTCAAACATTCCGAAGAGAATGCCAACATTGGGAGCTACGCCTGGAATGTGACTACGAACGAACTCGAATGTTCCGATAATTTATACAGGCTCATCGGATACCAGCCCCAGGAGTTTATTCCTTCTTTTGAACAGTTTCTGTCATTTCTCCATCCAGAAGACCGTCACCAGGCGATCCGCGACGGTATCAGGGCTTATGAAACCAAGGTGATCGTGCAAAATACCTACCGGATTATTGCCAAAAACGGCGATGTAAAGCATTTCCGGCTGAGCGGAAATTTTATCCGGGAAGGGGAGAATCATCTGATGATCGGCGCATTACAGGATGTGACCAAGGATAACGAACTTAGTGATGCCTTGCACAAAAAGAATATGGAGCTCCGCCGGAACAACGAAGAACTGGCGTCGTTCAGCTACGTGGCGTCGCACGATTTGCAGGAGCCGCTGCGGAAAATCCGCGCATTCAGCAGCAGGATCATGGAAAAGGAATCCCAGCATTTTTCGGAAAGCACGAAAGATTACTTCGCACGCATTATTGCCGCATCAGTGCGGATGCAAAAACTGATCGAGGCCTTGCTGAGCTACTCTGGCACCAGCGGGGTTAATTTCAAATTCGTGGAAACCGACCTTAACAGCATCGTAGATGAGGTTAAAAGTGACCTGGAAGAACTGATTGCCGAAAAAGATGCGGTAATAGAAGTACAGCGGATGCCGGTTTTGCCGGTAATCCCGGTCCAGTTTCACCAGCTTTTGCAGAACCTCATCGGCAATGGCATCAAATACAGTAGCCCGGACCGCAGACCTGTCGTACGCGTAGGGTATGATATGGTAGAGGACAACGACGGGCAGGGGACCTTTTGCCGGATCAGCGTAACCGATAATGGCATTGGGTTCGATCAGCGTTATGAAAACCGGATATTCGATCTTTTCCAGCGACTGCATGGCAGGAACGAATACGAAGGCACGGGTATCGGTCTCGCGATCTGCAAAAAAATAGCCCAGAACCACCATGGTTATATTACCGCCGAAGGTACACCTGGCGTAGGTTCCGTTTTCCACGTGTACATCCCGACAACCGTGAATCAGCCGTGATTATGTGCCTGCAAATTGGATATGTCGACGTTTGAATTGTAAAAATCAGATGATCTGGCACTAAATAATACTTCTTCCAAAGT
>DATMSL010000744.1:0-3858 GCA_035565435.1 Dyadobacter sp.
AATAGAGATACTTTTGAATAACCAGGTGAAGATGGAAGCAGAGGCTTCTGCTAAATATCTCGCTATGGCTTCGTGGTGCGACCGCAATGGTTTCAAGCACAGCGCTAAGTATTTCATGCACCAATCCGACGAAGAACGCACCCACATGCTGAAAATCTTCAACTACCTGATGACAGTAGGCGGCACGGCGATCTCTCCTGAAATTTCAGGCGTGAGACAGGAATATCCTACTTTCAAAAGCGTATTTGAAACAGCACTTCAAAGCGAAATCGCCGTAACGCAGTCAATCAACCGCATCCTTACAGCGGCCCGTAAAGAAGAAGACTACGCGACTGAAAACTTCCTGCAATGGTTCGTGAGCGAGCAGATCGAAGAAGAAGACAATGCACGCCGCGCGATCGAGCTTTTCGATGTAATTGGAGAAGATGGAACAGGTTTGTATGTGATCGACAAAGCGATCGGCAAAATCGGTTCCGACGAATAATACCAATTTCTTATCTACAAAAATAGCTGCCCGAAAGAGCAGCTATTTTTGTTTTAAACCCTGGTGAAATACTTGCGTTCCCACACTTTGTACCAGTTTCGGTTGGCAGGGTATTTTCGGTGCGCTGCGAAACGGTTCACCATCACTGCCACAAAAAGAAGCACCAAAACACCGCTCAGTACCGGGTTCAACACATACATGTAGCCCAGTGCCTTGATCTTTTCTGAACCGATATTCGCGATCAACGCCGTAGCGCCACCGGGCGGATGCAGGGTTTTGGTCACTTGCATTAAGACAATGGATATTGAAACTGCAAAAGCCGACGACAGCCAGATATGGTCAGGAATAATCTTGTGCACCGTCACACCCACGAGCGCGCATATCACATGTCCGCCTATGAGGTTGCGTGGCTGTGCGAGCGGACTATTCACGATCCCATAAATGAGTACCGAAGACGCCCCGAAGGAACCGATCAGGAACAGCGAATCGGAATCGGTGAATTGTTTGTCGTTGAGCAAGCCAATGAGACCGATGCCGAGGAAGGAGCCGAGGAAAGTCCAGAAATGGTCTTTGAAATCAATCAGTGTCTCTTTGTAGACGACGTAACGGACCAGTCTTGCGTTACGCTTAATCCTTTTTCTCAAAATAGGGAAACTTTTGGTTGAAGTAGCATTGAAAATAGAACTATAACGGGATCGCGATGGTTCGTAAATTACGGGAAGATTCCAAATTTCCTACGGTTCCTTTCTCCTAATCCCTTTCAAATATACAAAAAATGGCCCAAGCCGGACGGATACGCGTCCCTGGGTTGCCATTAAATTTTGGTACGCCTTTTGTTGGGTTGCGAAATTTAAAATAGTAGTATTGCGATAACACACCGTGATTTGATTCCATGAATTACCTCGACGAGTTCAAAAAGTTTATTTCCAGCCATTACCTGTCGACCGGTGTACGCCTAACCCTCGGGACAATCATCCCTAGCCTTATTTTTCATCACTACGGCATGTTGAGTGAGTGGATCGCCTTTCCGCTCGGCACACTGCTGATCGGCGGCACCGACAACCCGGGTCCCTATCACAGAAGACGCAATGCCCTGCTCGTCGCCATTGTAACCTGCTTTATTGTAGCCTGTGTCACGGGCTACCTGCGGCATTTCCATTTCATTATATTTCTTGAAATCATCGTATTTGGGATGTTTTTCTCGCTGGTCGGCGTATATGGCAACCGCGTGAACAGCATCGGGCTCATTTCGCTGCTCGTTTTTGTATTTAATATTGATGACCACCTCAGCGGCGACATGGTTTTCAGAACTGCGGCGATCTTCTCGGCCGGCGGGATCTGGTATTTCATATTGTTTATGGTTTTACAAAAACTGCTGCCCTACAAGCTCATTCAGCAGCTTTTGGGAGAGAACTTTGTAGAACTGGGCAAACTGCTGTCCATCAAAGCGGATTACTATTTCGCCAATCCCGATTACGATGAACTGTTCAACCGGATGGTGCACCAGCAGGTGATCCTCCGCGAAAACCACGAAAACCTGCGTGAGATTCTGTTCAAAACACGGGAAATCGTAACCGAATCGACGACCAAGAGCCGGATATTGATGCTGATGTTCCTGGACAGCATCGATCTTTTCGAAAGAATACTGAATTCGCAGCAAAACTACGCGAACCTGCACCGCGCATTCGACCATACGAAGGTGCTGCGGCTTTTCGGGACCTATATTACCTGGCTTGCAGCTGAAATACAGCAGATCGGCCTGGCGGTGCAGAGCGGTTACGCCTCCCACCCGCGCCATGACCTCGACGAGGCATTCAATAAATGTCAGCGGGCATTCGAGCGTATGCGTGAGCATAAGATGAACCATGATAATATGGAGGATTTCATCATGCTCCGGCAAATCCTCAACAGCTTGCAGGACGTCACCGAGCGCGTGAAAAAGCTGCACAGAGCCACGAAATATGAAGCCGATGTGAGCACTGACTATAAACTGACCGTCGAAGCCGAGGATTTTACACCCAAGCAAGACTACCACCCGCGCATTCTGCTCGATAGCCTTTCACTCAAATCGAGCCATTTCCGGCATGCGGTTCGGGTAACGCTCGGGTTGCTGGCGGGATATATTGCGTCGCTCTTTTTCGATGTGGGACATGGTTACTGGATCTTGCTGACAATCGCTGTAATCCTGAAACCGGCTTTCAGCATCACCAAGCAACGTAATATCCACAGGATCGGGGGAACCATCCTGGGCGTAGTCATAGGGTTTCTGCTGCTCTACCTGATCCAGGAAAGCACGCCGCTGTTCATCCTGATGATGGTTTCGATGATATTGGCATACAGCTTCCTGAAAATCAATTACTTCGTAGCGTCCACAAGCATTACCTTGTATGTAATCCTGTCGTTCCATTTCCTTAACCCGGAACATGTGACCAATGTTTTACAGGACCGCGTGGCGGATACCGTGATCGGCTCGCTGATTGCCTACATTATCTCTTCCTACGTGCTGCCGGTTTGGGAGCATTCGCAGATTAAGCAATATATGAAAGAAGCACTGGACGCGAACCGGAAGTATTTTGACATCGTAGCCGCCAAATTCACCGGAAAACAATTAGATATCAACGAATTGAAGCTATTAAGGAAGAATGCGATCATTGCCATGGCCAACCTTTCCGACAACTTTCAAAAAATGCTTTCGGAGCCCAAGCGCCAGCAGCTCAACATGGAAGAGTACCATCAGTTCGTCGCGACGAGCCACATGCTTACCTCCTACATCGCCTCTCTTTCGACTTACGCTCAGACATTGGAATACCTGGAATTTTCAGTTGAATTTGAAATGATGACGCGTCAGATCGATCGCCAGTTACAGGCCGCCACCGACATTATCGATGGAAAAACCGGCAACAGTCTGGAAATCGTGCGGGAATCGCTGCCGCAAAACCAGCGGCTGCTCGAATTGCTCGCCGATCGCAAGAAACAAATCAAGGAACTGGGGATCGAAAAGGCCGATCAATCTCCGGTACGAAAAATGTTGTCAGACTTGAAAACGGTCAATGGGCTATTTGAACTCATCAGCACCATTTCGATCGACGAAATCAAGATTCTACAAAAAATTAAAACCGCGAAAGCTGCTTGACATGCCATCATTATCAGGAACCGAAAGAAAGAATATCGCGCCCGGGCTCGCTGTTTCCATTGTTCTCAAAAAAGACCAGCGGAGCGGCAAGCTGACGCAGGGCATTGTGAAAGACATCCTCACGAAGGCGCCCGTGCACACGCACGGCATCAAAGTGCGCCTGGAGTCAGGTGAAATTGGAAGAGTAAAGATCGTTGAAACCGAAGATTAGCCCGGTTTATGTCAAATCCCCGCATTAACC
>DATMSL010000745.1:0-5946 GCA_035565435.1 Dyadobacter sp.
TCTGGGCTGGACAAGCTCAGCCGAGAGTTATCAGAAGCCCAAAAGGCATTGGGCTCCCTTGATGGGAACCTCGCGACCGTTAAATTCAATCCACATGATTCCGCCAGCATTGAAGAGGCGATTCAGACGATGGAAGCCGCCATTACGGATCGCATCAGGCCTTATTCGAACAATGTGCTCGTTAGAAAGTTAGTTGGGCCGATGAAAGCGAAGTACCGTCAAGCGATTCTCGATAAAGCAGAGGAACTTCGGCTGCAAAGCGAGTAACGCTAGATGGCGGGCCTGTGCTAGGCGCGAGAACTCGATAGAGCTGGGACGAGCACTCCTATACTGAGGTGGATGTACTGGTACTGCGTTGCCCGCCGCTGTCATCGGAGAGCAAAAGAACTAGGAATTCCACATCTTTTGACAATTTAGAAAGGGGTTTCCTCATGACGATTCGTCACCTCATTGCCCGCACTCAGGCGCTCATCCCCCAGCATCCCCTGGCTTACACATCGATTTGCGCCGCTGTCGGTGCCATTGGGCTTGCGCGGTTTTTGACTGCGAATGCTTTCGACGCCACAGGACCTTACGTTGCCTCACTCCTGTATGGCGTGGTATTCAGCCTATTGCTTTCGGCAACATTCTTTGTGTCGGGCTTGGCATTCCTGACGGCCGGGCGCCCGAACTCAGTAGCTGCTTGGCTATTGGAGAGGTACGGCGACCACGTCTTGAAGTTGTTTGCGGGAAGCGGCGGGGCCATTATTGGACTGGTGTTCGGAGTCGCCTTTGCCGCCGCTTTTGACGACTTCCATCGCTACTGGATGCTTTCACTGGGTGTGATGTTGATGGCGCTTGTGGCCACTTGTGGACCGCTGGTATGCGCAGTCGCGGCGCGTACCGGTATTGTTGCGTTTAATCAAAGAGAGTCGGTTGCCGCCTGGAGGGCGCCGGCAATCCGCTATGCGGGCATGGTCTTGGTAGCCATGGGGATTGGCTTTAGTGTGCAGAGCATCTACGAGGCGACTCGGCCTTACATCTAACCTCGATGGAATATGGGCGGTGCATGTGCCGCCCTTATGTAAGGGGCGATTTTAGCAGCTACCGCCTTAATGGCATCCATTGTCTGTATAAGAAAAATGGAATTACGCCCCCGATTTTTCTGTGACGGCCAGCGGTTCTGACCACTTCTGATTCTGCAAACGCTGCAACTCCTGGCGTTTCTCGATTTCGTCGAGCTGCTCACGCATGTACTTCGAAGCGCCCCATTCTTTTTCTGGCGGCTCTTGAATATGAATCAGGGCACGCAGCGCTTTAGCGAGTTCCCCTGCTTTTAATCCCAGCCGGGCATGCTGCTCTTGCCGTGCCTCAAAGGCTTCTTCGAAGTCTGGCGGGAAAGCGTGCTCGGCGGCACCATCAATATACCGCTTTGCTTCAGCGATTCTGTTCGGGAGGTCGAGGATCGAATACATGAGTTCGACTGGTAGGGCTTTCCACTCCACCTTCATCTCCGTGATCTGGAGGGTCGGTAACGCAACCCGCGTGCGGAGGCAGCCCTGTTCATCGCGTCGCCCCTCACATAAGCCGTCGTCGCCAACTACACTGGCGCATTCTTGGGAATAACGGTCAAGCTCAGCGCTCACTAGTATTGCTAAATACTCACGCTCCTTTTGCATCTCCCGATCGTGGAACCACCATTCTTTGAAGAAGGTTAGCCCCGCTGTAATCGTTACGCCGACTATCACTCCACCTAAGCCAATCCATGCTGCGTAAGCCCCCGTCTCTTCTGCCGCCATTTATGCCTCCAGGTCTCTGGTTTGAACGTCACCGTATGTAGCAGCCATGTCGTCAGCTGTGAAAGCCCATTTTTCGGCTACCGCCTTTGCTTCCGAATCCGCAGCGAACACGGCAGCTGCTTCCGGAAACTGGTTTGGATAGTTGCACGCAAAATGAGCCATTACAACAACGCCAATACCTAAAATCGCACGGGTAAGTTGAACAAGCTCTTCCAAGTCCTTCGCTTCCCCCGTTTGCATCGCGCTTACGTAGCTTGCGTGCGAATAGCTACAGAGGTAGCCATACATATTTTTGAAGTAGGTACCATGAATCCCAGCGGACACGGCTAAGTCCCCGGTCGATACAGCGATCTTCCAGTCACCATCGAGAATCTTTTTCTGCTGCCTCGATGAGAATGCGCCAAAGAATTTAGACGCCAGAATGTCTGCACGAAGCTTGTCGACGAAGGGTTTCTCTGCGTTTCGTTTGACGATGGCCTCTGGAAGAACGATATGGTGGTTTTGCCTTTCCATCAAACCTGCTAGCCGCCACGTCATATATCTGAAGTGCGCTAGGGCACGGTCGCTCTGCCCGTAAATGTAGTGCCAAACCAGATACGTTTCGACAGCGGCCCGCGTTACCACAATGACCGATCCATGATCGATGTGACTTAGTTTCAAGCCATTCGAGCAGTTGACTGTTGCACCGTTACTCAATGTCTGCATGGAGACCAAGTGACGGAAAAGCTTCAACGAAAGTGTTTGTGCGTCGTTCCGCCAGGCCTCACCAGGCGATATCGGCTTCCCACTTTGCGACTCGACAAGTCGAACCATCAGATCTAGCAAGATCGGATAGGCTGACATCATCATGGCGGAATAATTGGTCATCATTGCGATGATGCTCAAGTCAAATTCCTGGAACAATAGTTGAAATCTAACCGCCCAAGGACGAGGTATGGGTAGCAAGGCCCGAGTATTACTCGACACAAACATTTGGAGCTACATCGCCGACGCGAACGCCGGTGATGCGTTGGTTGCGACTGCCAAGCGTGCATCGCTGGAAATCGCCATAGCTCCTAGTATCGCCGATGAAGCAAGAGCGATATCTGATGACAGTGCAAGAAAACGCATACTCAAGCTCATGGGTCGACCTGAATGGCAGCGTCTCATGCCAGAAGCCTTTTTGGAATGTGAGGAGCTGTTTGAGGTCGTTCGACAATTGCGCCCGCATTGGATCATTGATAATCCGAACCTCATCGAATTCAATCGCCTTCGGTATGACTGGGTTCGAAGGAAGGGCGGCTTTTGGGATCGATTGGGCAAAGACATCTCCCCCACGGAAACCACGGAGACACTGAGGTCGGATCGAGAGCTTGAGTTGGCGCGCGAGGAGTCACGTCAAATCAGACTGCGGACACATGCGCGAAAGATCCAAAAATTTGAGCATACGCCACTGCAGGCTGTGTATTTCGAGCCGGATAGTTCAACCGCAGGGTGGGATGGCGATCCGATTGAATATTGGCGTTATCCTTCTCTCCAGTTCGTTGGTAAAGAGTTGACCATCTACGCGAGCCCTTACAGTGAATGGCTCGACTGCAAAGTGAACGTGCCGTTGTTGAGAGCAGAACTAACGTCCTGGAATCGGCTGTGGCTTTATGACGCCCCAGCGACTGCATTGAGGCGCCACTGGATGCGTACCGCGTTCGAATTTCTTCAGTCGTGGCGTCGAGTCACTGATGGAAACCCAAACGACTCACGTCTTGCGGGACACTTGGTGGACGTTACGCATGTCGTATCCGCCGATAAAAATTTCATCGACTTCGCGCAACGCTGCCATGAAGAGTCGCCCTTTCCAACGGCAAGACCTGTTCTAGCGGCTGGTGGAAAGGACGAGGTGCCGAACCTGCTTACTTTGATTGCTGGTTTGACATAGGAAGTGACCTTTTAATTTTCAAGCCCACAACCTCTCTTCAGTCGCCCTGACTTTTAGTTCCAGTCGCATCTACTCCTGGTTATTCACGGGTAAGAAAGAGAAAAGCCTTGCTGCGAAAGGCTTTTCTTAACACCAATTAAGTCAATTTTTGGTGTGAGTTTAATCAAGCTCCACTTCATATAGCCATAACCGCTTTACTCCAATACTTGTTTCACGGGAATACCGAAGGCATTCCGGCAGCAAGATCGTCGCGCTTCCTTGGCGGAGCCTTCCCTCTAGCTGCCAATAGATGGCGAACCCAAGTGCTTGAACTTTGGTAGACAAAGGAGACAAATAAATATTGGCTAGTTGGGTTTCCCTGTCGATGTTTTTGACTAGTAAGGAAACAACACTTGCGGTGGCGAATGGATCATTGGCCGGTGCAAAGCTACGTTTGCTTATCCATTCGCTCCGTAGTGCCACAGTTCCACTCTCTGCCGCCCGAATGGCACTTTGTTGATACATGTCGGCGCTTAGTGAGGGGAACGCAAAGAGAGGATATACGCGAGCGTCGTCTTTATTGTTCGCCACCTCTGAAATTAGTTTGTGGTCATATCCAACTGCAATAATTAGGTGGTCATGAGCCTGAGAACTGTTATTCCCACGCATCCCTCTCACAGGCCTAACATGCCCCGATGTAGTTGTACTAAAGGCTGTGTCCTCTTGCTTGGAATATGTGACTGGCTCCGAATAAAGCACAGTCAACTTTTTCACACCCAAATGAGCAAGCTTGGCAATGAGGAAAATCAAGACGTGGCGCATAAAGCCCGTAATGTCTACGCATAGATGCACCCCATCAAGAGGTCCCAACTCGGCCAGTAGCGCATTGACTTGGGGAATTTCGTCGATGCTCTCTGGGCGGACTATAGGGTATCCAGTGGGCTCTTCCAGAGGTGCATATGCATATTCCGGGTGAAGTAGCCAGACCTTCCTTGCTGCTGGAACCTCAGCGAAAACCGTTCGCACTCTGTCGCTAGAGTTATAGGCCGAAACAAATATGTCGAACTTGGGGGTTTCGTATTTGATTCGATTAACATCAATGGCCCGACGATAGTAGATGGAGTAATCCACCATCAGAAAAGATCCACTTGAGTAAGGTTCGAGGACACACCAAATGGATGATTCCACTTCAAATCAAGGGCGTTTAGCAGGATATTAAAATCCCCTTGTTTCGTTGAATCAAAGATCGCATTAACCAATGCTGCACTGAGGCTAATATCTCCACGCCGGCCTATAGGCAAACCCCACTTAGGTGAAAGTAAAGGATTTAGCTGAATCTTTTTCTGGACGCGTTGGCTGTTACGGTCGGGTCTTCCGTCATACACCTCAAATACTAAGGAGTAATTCAAGGCATAGTTAAGCACTGCCCGTGCATTCGGAGAAAGCTCCTCTTCAGAGAAACTAACGGCTAACGGGGACACCTCGGGAATATTTAGTGCATAGCGAGCAGTACGTAGTACCAAAGCTAGTCGTTCTGTTGCACCACGAGCCAAATCTGACTCACTGCCATAGTTCGTATCTCTCTCGTACATGAAATGGGCAGCTTCAATTGCCGCTTCAGTTTGAAGCG
This sequence comes from Dyadobacter sp., assembly GCA_035565435.1. Taxonomy (GTDB): domain Bacteria; phylum Bacteroidota; class Bacteroidia; order Cytophagales; family Spirosomataceae; genus Dyadobacter. Next base: position 5,300 of record DATMSL010000745.1, read on the forward strand.
CGATTGAAAGTGGTGAGCCATTAATGAAGTCCAGCTCTCTAAACGCCGCAATCTCATAGGCCTTCCCAAGAATGATGAGCAAATTTCTCGGGTTTCCTGATGACATAGTAATAAAGGTCTCAAACCCTGCATAAGGAACGCCGCCGCGTGCTTTCTTGGAGTCGCGACAGAGTTGAGCAAAGAGGTCATTTTTATAGTGACCATATGCGTTGGCGTACGAGCTCTTCAAAGAACGCCCTTGCATAAAAACCAAACACTCGTCTTTAATTTTCTGAGCCACTCTCAACGGTGATTTGGCGTTCGAGTATTGCTTGCAGAAACGAAGGGCGTTCAGTTTCCTAAGAATTAGGGGTACACCCTCTGTAAGCGTCTCCGTGATGGACTTGACATCATTTGCGCTTAGCTTTCTGGGCGCCTCTTTAAGGGCATTGGAAAACGCACGAAGGTAATTAGTGTCGTTGGGATCGATTCCAACAACATCAAATGAGTGACCGTAATACTCTTCGGAATTGACTTCATCAAAGCATCTGTGAGGGTCAAATGCATTTCCGGTCTTTGGCGGCTTAAAACCAAGTCGCTTTTGTACAAATTTTTGCGCGAACTGTCCGTATTTTGGATATGCCTTTAAAATCCTGTCGAGATTCGTC
>DATMSL010000746.1:0-8557 GCA_035565435.1 Dyadobacter sp.
AAAATGGCCCATAGTGTATTCTTAGACACAATTTTTGTGACAAGCCCCGCAAAAAAATAATGAGAAAAATAAAAATTAAAAAAATACAAAAATTCATAAACAACTGAGTATAAGCAACAACTAACTCCCCAATCAGGTGAGCTAGTTGACAAACTCAGGTCGAAACAAGGAGCATTTTGGAAGGTTTTCAGCCATGATAAGCCATTAGCCGGTGGCTATATTCAAGATACCACCGGGCAAATTCCGCGATTCCCCGACTGAGCGACATCTGGGGTTTATAATGCGTGACACTTTCAAGGTTTTCGCCACTTGCCCAGGTCCTGGGAACATCTCCCGCCTGCATAGGCAAAAAATGTTTGATGGCCTTTGCACCCATACTTGATTCGAGTTCTTCAATGAACTTCATAAGATTGACGGGTGAACCATTTCCGATATTCAATACCCGATACGGAGGCTCTACCTCAAAATTCGCGAGCATAGTCTGCATCACACTTTCGACAATATCGCCGACGAATGTAAAGTCACGTTCCATTTCCCCATTGTTGAACACCTGAATTGGCTCCCCTTCCTGAATCGCCCGGGCAAAAAGCATCGGTGCCATGTCGGGGCGGCCCCACGGTCCGTACACCGTAAAAAACCGCAGGCAAGTGACAGGTATTTTATAAAGATGGCTGTATGCGTGGGCCATCAACTCATTACCCTTCTTCGTCGCCGCGTAAAGACTCATCGGCGAATCGGCTTTGTCATCCTCCACGAAAGGAATCTTAGCATTTGAACCATACACCGACGATGAGGACGCATGTACCAGGTGCCTGGGCGGAAAATAGCGGCATGCTTCAAGGACGTAATGAAATCCGATGATATTGGACTGCACATAAACATCCGGGTTCTCGATTGAGTACCGAACACCTGCCTGTGCAGCGAGATTGATCACGTAATCGAACTGCTCTGATTGAAACAGGCTGAAAAGCTGCTGCTTGTCTTCCAGGTTCATGCGCACGAACCGGTAGCGGCTACTGACCGAACTTTGCACAAGCTGGTACCATTTGATCAGGTCCTGCCGGATACCCGTTTCTTTGAGCCTTGCGTATTTGAGCTGGGGCGAATAATAATCGTTGATATTATCGAGGCCTACCACTTCGAAACCCTCCTGGAGCAGCTTCTGCACAGTATGAAACCCGATAAACCCCGCACTGCCGGTTACCAATACTTTCATAAAGAAAGATACCGATTGACCTGATTGGAAATAACTGTCCCATGCAGATTTAACGAATTCTTCACATCCGAAAACGAAGGCCACCATACACGCCCGAAGTCCTGAAATGGCCCTGCGCGCCGGCCGCGTCAGGACAGCACAACTACACCATCGGTCACAAAACCTGCGATAAATAGTGAATTATTTCGACTAATAATTTATTGAATGAATTAGAAATACTTCGCAACATTGAAACGCATAATGTTGCTCTCGGAGCTGCCCTCTTCCTAACTCAAAGTTTTTCAGGCGATTGCTTCCTATATGATAACCGGCACTATACACATACCCAATCAACATCATTCTACCACCTTCCTTCACCAGCACGTTAGTCCCGGTCTTCACTCTCCGGATCGCTAGCCATTGTTCTAAGCTTTCAGCCAGTGTTTGAAACCTGATAGTATCCAGGGTTACGGATCATGGTGCACGATCAATATGTAACCGATTTTGTATTTAATATTTACTTAAAATCCGTTTAACGATTTAACTCATGAAAAGAACTATCTAGCAGCAGCGCTGTTCACATTCGCATGCTCTGCCGTCTTTGCCCAAACAGGAAATGTCGGTATCGGGACCACCACACCGGGAAGCAAACTTCTGTCAATGGCAACACAGCAATAGGAAGTACATTCGCCAATTCGGCCGCCCCGGCTAACAGTGCCGCCGTTGAGGGCCAGCTTTCGGTAGGGACACTGACTCCGACTGGAATTGTATAATTTATCGCGGACAACAAAGGCGCCGGCGCCGGTAATGATCACTATTTCAGAGGCTTTGGAAGCTCAAAAGGACCGGGATTATTTTTAATGCCAGCCAATGGCACCTATGCTGCGCCTACGCCTGTCGCCGACGGGGATGTCCTTGGAGGAATTTATTTCAGCCCATACATTGCCAGCGGCTTCCATGCAACCAATGCAAGCATTCTTGGTATTTACAAAGGTACCGGCGAGGGACAGGAATCCGCACTTACCTTCAACGCGAGTGGTGGTCAGGAAAGAATGCGGATTAATCAGGACGGAGATGTAACGATCGGAGTTGTTGACCCATTTATCGGCTTTACGGAAAATTCCAGACTCTCGCTGCAAACCCCATCCGGTGTTGGTCAATGGATCAGGTCTTCAAGTAGTGATTTGAATGGACTTTTGACGCTCGAGAAAGCCGCGGCTGGAACCGGTCTTCATCAATTTGTGATGTTCAGAGCCGGAGGGACCTATTATGGCAACATATCTGCCGGTGCAGGCAGCGGGGTGACTTATAACTCCACCTCGGATCAACGCTTAAAAGAGAACATTCGCGATACAAAGTATGGAATTGAAGATCTGATGAAAATCCAGGTTAGCGACTATAATTATAAGGCCAACAAAGCAACTAACCACACCGGGTACATCGCTCAGCAGCTTTACACAGTGTTCCCTGAGGCTGTTACCCAAAGGTGGCGCCGATGTTTCGAAACCATGGATGGTCGATTACAGCAAAATGACCCCACTGCTCACAAAAGCCATTCAGGACCAGCAAGCTGAAATTGAAGCATTGAAAAAAGAGAATGCGGCACTCAAAGGAGGCATGGCCGGACTAAGCAACGAGCTTAACAGCCTAAAAGCCAGTGTTGAAAAACTCATTGGCAATGATACCGCCGCCAGATCAGTTGCGAAGTAATTGTCCCTTTCTCTTTTTCAACCCGATTTTAATATGAAAAGAAAATATATCAACGTGGCCGCTGGAGGCGTGCTGCTGTTAGGCTTGCAGCATGCCCAGGTCTTTGTTGACGGGACCACATTCAACAATTTTGGTTACGTCAGCAACTACGACACGCATACCGAAGTGACCAGCAGCTGGCTCGGCGTATACCGCGGCATTTGGCTCGAAATTCGACCATTTCGAGTCGGCTACCAATGCATTAAGGGTAAATGGCCCCTACGATGCCAACGGCACAGGCGGCAGTACCGACAATTTCAACGGCCCGCTGGGCTCTCCGGGCACCCAGCAGATAAGCGGCACCGTAGCCCCCAACTTTTCAACGCTGGTGCTCAAAAATGGCCCTACCAGCCAATTTAACACCACTAATACGGCAGGAGCGAATGTATTTACATCCGCAAATTTCCAGAATGGCACTACCACAACGGTGCGGGCGAATATGTCTGCTGGAGAACTGCGTTTCCAGGATAGCGCGTCGTATACCGGCGGGACCACGGACACACAACACGTGAACGGCTACGTGGGCAAAGTGGGAAACGATGCATTTAGCTTCCCCGTCGGAAGCGGTACCGACTCCCGCGTTTTGTATAAAGATCTGATGCGATCGATGCGCTGGGTTACAAGAAAAAAAGCCAGCCAGATTTTCATCTGACCGGCTCTAAAAGTGTTAGCTGAAAGTGCTCATTTGCACGGTTTTGTGACCCATAGGGGAATCGAACCCCTGTTTCAACCGTGAAAGGGTCGTGTCCTAACCGCTAGACGAATGGGCCGACTGGTCTCCTACTTCGCGCGTTTTTTCAACACTTTCTTTCACTTTTTCCGTTTGCGTTTCCGTAACGTGGTGCAAAGATGCAGGGTCGAATTTGAAAAAGCAAGTTCCGGCCACAAATAAAAATCAATTAATTTTTAGTTAACTCATTTTCAACAAGATTTAACACAAACTTTTTTTTATCACCTTCCCCGTGGATGTAATTCAGGTAACTTTTTAACTTTGGGTTTACCTACTTACGCCGTTTCACTTCCTATGACCAGACTGATCCGCTTCCTTTTCATCTTGCTTTCGTTTCAAACTGCATTTGCACAAACCCAGACGCCGGATCAATTCCTGGGCTTCCCGCTCGGTTCCAGATTTGCGTACCACCACCTGATCGTCGATTATTTCAAATCCGTTCAGTCCCAAAATACGGACAGAATGAAACTCGTCCAGTATGGTACCACCAACGAAGGGCGACCACTGATGCTTGCATTCGTTTCTTCGCCGGAAAACATCGCGAAACTCGAAACAATCCGTACCAATCACCTGAAAAGTATCGGCCTTCTCCCGGGCAAAGCCGATGCCACCGTCCCTCCGATCGTTTGGCTGAGCTACAACGTACATGGCAACGAATCGGTGTCTGCCAATACGAGTATGAAAGTGCTTTACGAACTGCTCAACAAAGAAAATGCACTCACGCAGGATTTTCTCAAAAACATGGTGATCCTCGTCGACCCGTGTATTAATCCCGACGGTTATGAGCGCTACACACAGTGGTACAACCGCGTTCAGAATGTAACACCGGACGTTACACCATTTGCGCTCGAACATGACGAACCATGGCCGGGCGGACGTTTCAACCATTATCTTTTCGATCTCAACCGCGATTGGGCCTGGCAAACGCAAAAGGAGACCCAGGAACGCATCGCATTATACAACCAGTGGATGCCGCATTTCCACGCCGATTTCCACGAAATGGGCGCTGCACGAAGCTACTATTTCCCGCCGGCTGCAAAGCCCTACAACAAGGACGTAACGGCCTGGCAACGGCAGTTCAACGAGCTCGTAGGAGAATATTGCCGCAAGTATTTCGATAAAAACAACTGGGCATATTTCACGCGGAACGACTACGACCTCTTTTACCCCAGCTACGGCGACACCTGGCCCACCGCGAATGGCGCCATCGGCGTCACATACGAGCAAGGCGGAGGCGGGCGTGCAGGCCTCGCGCTCGAACGTGTGAACGAACACGATACGCTTACCCTTAACAACCGCATTGCGCACCATTATGCCACCAGTCTGGCCACGCTGGAAGCCGTAATGTCACAAAAGGAGAAAGTTGTAACCGAGTTTATCCGGTTTCATCAGGACGCCGCCAATGCCCCGGCAGGAAATTTCAAAACTTATGTTATCAAAGCTGGTGGTAGTGAAAATACGCGGGCATTCGGCAAGTGGCTCGACCGCCAGGGATTCAACTACGGTATAGCGGGCAAATCGTCGTCTGCAAAAGGCACAGAGCTTACTACGTTAACAGAACAGACGCTCAAAATAGATGATAACGACCTGCTGATCAGCGCCTATCAACCCAAATCCAATTTACTGCGTATCCTGTTTGATCCTAAGCCGGCTCTCGAAGATTCTGTGACGTATGATGTCACGAGTTGGGGCCTCGCGTATATTTTCGGGTTGAAGGCTTATGGTTTGAAAGAAAAACTCACACCTGCTGCCATTCAGGCAGTTGCGACTGAAAATACGATCCCCGCTTCTGCGCCTTATGCCTATCTGGCCGGCTGGTCGAATGCCGGGGACGCCGCATTCCTGGCTGAGCTTTTGAAGGGCGGCGTACTGGTCAAAACCTCTAATACGCCGTTTGAAATGGACAAAAACAGCTACCCGGCCGGCACATTGATCATCACCAGAAAGGGCAATGAACGTGTTTCATTTGATAACCTGGTCACATCGCTTGCAAACAAGCACGGCGTGAAGCTCACGCCCGTCAAAACCGGCTTCGTGAGCACAGGCCCCGATTTCGGAAATGACAATGTCGTTGCGCTCAAAGCGCCGAAAGTGGTGGCCGTGGCTGGCGAAGGCGTTTCTGCAACCGCATTTGGCGCCGTCTGGCACTATTTCGAACAGCAGATCAAATACCCGATAACGATTGTCAATGCTGCCAAGCTAGCCGCCCTCCCCTGGAATGAAATCGACGTGCTGATCCTGCCGGATGGCCGTTATGGCGACATCATTCAGGACAAGCAGCTCGAAGCGCTTCAAAGCTGGATCAAAAACGGGGGAAAACTGATCGCCATGGAGCATGCGACCGATGCGTTCGTTAATAAAACGGGTTTTGGTTTAACCAAGAAATTCTCTGAAAAAAGAAAGGACGACGATACTTTCAAAAAATACGGCGAACAGCAGCGTGAAGACGCGAGCGACTCCTCGCCGGGCAGTATGTTCCAGATCACGATGGATCGCACTCACCCGCTTGCTTTCGGATGCGGCGATGCCTATTTCACGATCGTCCGCGATGCTTACGAGCGTGACTACCTCAAAGAAGGTTGGAATGTAGGCTACTTGAAAGAAGATAATTATAAGGCCGGATTTGTAGGCACCAAAATGGCCGGCCGGTTGAAAAACACGCTCATTATCGGCGCACAGGAAATGGGTCGCGGGCAGGTCACCTATCTCATGGACGACCCGGTGTTCCGTGCAATGCTAGAAAAGGGCAAAGTGTTGTTCGCCAATGCGGTGTTCAGGTAATTTTGAATGAGTGAATGAGTGAATGAATGGAAATAGTCAGGAAGTCATTCGTAGTCAGGAATTGTTTGATTAAATATTCTAAACAATACCTGACCACGTCTGACAATACTTGACTTTTTATTCACTCATTCACTCATTCACTCATTGAAAATACCGCACCGCCAACTCATATCCTCTAAGCCCCAAGCCCGCAATGATCCCTTTGCAGCGCGACGTAAGATAACTGTGGTGGCGGAACGACTCCCGGGCGTGGATATTTGAAATATGCACCTCAACGGCCGGCGTGGTAACGGACGACAGCGCATCTGCGAGGGCGATGGACGTGTGCGTATAACCGCCTGCATTGATAACGATTCCGTCGAATGTGAAGCCTATTTCGTGTATTTTGTCGATCAGCCCGCCTTCGTGGTTCGATTGGAAATAATGCAGCTCCACGTCAGGAAAAATCGCTTTCAGTGTTTTGAAATAGTCTTCGAATGACTGATTTCCGTACACACCGGGCTCTCTCTTACCCAAAAGATTCAGGTTCGGGCCGTTCAGGATCAATATCTTTTTCATTTGCTTTGTAGCATTTATAAATCTTCTTTCGCTATGTGGCAAAGCTACATCAAACATTTTAAAAACTATCTCCGCCTCGAACGCTCCCTGTCCGGCAATTCGGTGGAAGCGTACGTGCGGGATGTCGAAAAGCTGGAAGAGTTTCTGGAACTGAGTAAAATCGACCTTTCACCTGCCCGCGTGCAGGAAGAACACCTTTCGGCATTCCTTAAATACATTGCCGAACTAGGGCTCGCCGCGCATTCGCAAGCGCGCATGCTTTCGGGAATCAAAGCATTTTTCAAATATCTGTTGCTGGAAAACGAGATCACGGAAGATCCGACGGAATTGCTCGAATCCCCCCGCCTGCCACGCAAACTGCCTGATGTGCTTTCCTATGAGGAGATTGAGACCATGCTCAGCGCGATCGACCATTCTACGCCCGAAGGCACACGGAACCGAGCGATCATGGAAGTATTGTATAGTTCGGGATTACGCGTTTCGGAGCTCACGGACCTCCAGCTAACCAACTGCCATTTCGATATCGGCTTCCTGCGTATTATCGGGAAGGGCGACAAAATGCGGCTTGTACCCATTGGCCGGGAGGCTATTAAGTACACGCAAATCTACCTCGACCACGTGCGGGGCGACATTTCCCCTCAAAAAGGCAGCGAAGACATTGTGTTTCTGAACCGGCGCGGCGGCCAGCTTTCGCGGGTGATGATCTTCCTGATGATCAAGGACACAGCCGAAAAGGCGGGGATCGACAAAAACGTGAGCCCGCATACGTTCCGGCATTCGTTCGCGACGCACCTCATCGAAGGCGGAGCGAGCTTGCGGGCGGTGCAGGAAATGCTGGGACACGAGTCGATCACTACTACCGAGATTTACACCCACCTCGACAGGGATTATCTCCGGCAGATCATCACCGAGTTTCATCCCAGAAGCTAATCGGCTATTCTTCCACTTGTTTCAGCAACGAATCCAGTTTCAACGAATCGGAATCGGGTGTGGCGCCGGGTAATGCCCGTTTCAGCTGCTTGGGTTTATTCCATGGCGCTGTTGTGCGGCTCGACATATCGTATGAAATGTAAGCAAACAACGCTACGAATGCGATAAAAACGAAAATGAATATTTTCCTGTTACGATTTGGCTGTTCCATTTTAATCTTCCTCTTCTCTTACCTGCTTGGGCGTCTTGTAAAGCACCAGATCACCGGTTTTAGCAGATATTTCTTCCCATTTCTGATTCTTAAATTCAATAAACGCGGCGCTTCCCTTCTTCATGGAACCGATACTGGCCCCGGACAGGTATTCCGCGAAATAGGTAATGTCGGGATTGTGGCCGAACAACATCAGCGTCGAATACTGTTCCGAAGCGTTCGTTACCGCGTGCAAATATGCCCTGGGGCCACCGTCGTAGATCCCTTCCTGTTTCTGGATCTCATCGATAGACACTTTGAACTGCCCTGCGATAATCTCAGCCGTCTTAAATGCGCGTGACGCCGGGCTCGACACAAATACATCGGGCTTCACTCCTTCCTGTACCAGCCATTTCCCCATCGC
>DATMSL010000747.1:0-3971 GCA_035565435.1 Dyadobacter sp.
TGGATATCGCTGGAAAGCAGGTCAATTATCCCGGTTACATTACTTTTGAGAAAGAAATAACCAGCCAGATGATCACCGGAACGCGGTAAGCAGGCGCATTCAGTTCCCAAACATTCCCTACGTTTTGAAGCTATTCCTCGAAGATCCTCATCTGTTTGAGTATTACAGCCTTGTTGTTGTGCTGCTGCTGCTGTTTGGAGCTACGTTTTTGATAGAAAGAATAAAGTCCTGGCGGCAATGGACCGGCATTGGCCTGATTATACTGCCGGTGCTCTATTTTTTCATCCTCCTGGATACGCACCTCGTAAATATTCCTTATACCGACGATTTCAACCTGCTCGAAACCGTGCAGAAACTACGTAATTCGGAGAGTTTTACGGGAATGCTGAAAGCGCTTTTTGAGCAGGTGAACCAGCATCGATTTGGCTTCGAGCGGATCGTTATGTTGGCCATGTTCGTGCTGACGGGCACGGTTAATATCAAAACGCAGATCATCATCGGGGATCTTTTCATGCTGGGTATAGGCTATTTGTTTTACCGAGGCCTGAAAAGGGAGGGGATTTCGTGGTACTGGTTCATTCCTGTGCCCTATGTACTTTTCAATCTGGTTTACTTCGAAAATGCTTATTGGGGAATTGCAGCACTGCAAAACACACCGCTGATCTTCTTTGCGATGCTTACGGCCTATGGCCTCGCGCGTGAAGATGAGAAGGGCTTCCGCATCGGGCTCATTGCCGCATTGCTTACCACCTTTACAAGCGGAAGCGGGCTGCTCGCGTGGATCGTGGGAATGATCATACTGGCATTTCAGAAGCGTTTCAAAAACCTGTTCTGGTGGATCACAGCCAGCGTGGCGGTCTTGGTGTTCTATTTCTTTTTCGATTACCAGTTCGTCAGTTCGCCGGGCGAAAAAGTATGGAATCACCCATTTTTCAATGCGATTTTCGTGATGGCTTTCTGGGGCAATGCCTTGTACCTCGACGTCCGGCATCCGCTTGTACCGGTGTTCCATAAAGACATGGTCGCTTGTATCGTACTGGGGGCCGGCATTACATTCATTTTCGCTGCCTGGGCATTGAGGATATTGCTTGCACGTAAGCCCACCTGGTCGGACTGGTTCCTACTGGGTACAATGATGTTCATCATGGGTACGGGCGCGATGTTCGTCATCAGCCGGCCGATCAACAACTATGTTATGTATGGCGGTACTGTCTTTTCGAGACGGTACATGATATTCGGAATTGTGCTGGTCGCCGCTTGTTATGTCTGTGTTCTGATTGTTTTAAAGAATTTCAAATCCTGGAAAAAACTCGCAGCCATTGTTGCGATGGTATTTTTTGTAGGATTGAATTTCGTGAGCTATTTCACCTCGATCGTATCAATACGAAAGCTGCACGACGAATTGGTGATCGACAGCTACTTTTGGAAAAACTACAAGACGTTCCTGACCGTCGGGGACCTGTTTACCGACATTCCGTTTTGGAACCATCCCACGCGTATGCGCGATCTGATCATCGGCCTCGAATCGGATGGAATTACGGATTTCTACCAATTTTACGATATGCCGGCCCAGGAAGACCTGATCCGTCAAACCCGCTCCGGAAAACCGTTTGAAGGGAGCTTCGACGCGAGATCACAATACAGAAATGGCGAAAGCAACCTTCCGGCAAAGTATTTCCAGTTTTTTGTGACGCCGGAGAAAGCTCAAAAAGAGACATTTTATATGGTACTGGAATCGAGCCGACACACGATTGTACTTCCAGCGGTTCCCGAACCCAACAGGGTTTCCGATTTTTTGCAAAAAGCCTCATATTACAGCAACAATTACCAGTACTCGCTTTATAAGGCAAAGCTTCCCGAAGGAAAATACCGGGCTTGGATCATGTCACGCGGCGAATCCGGGAAGTGGGAATCGGCTTATACCGGAAAGCAAGTACTATTTTACTAGGGCTGCCAACGCCTACCCCTCATTTATGCAAATACTTACCTACAATCTGAACGGCATTCGCGCCGCATTAAAAAACGGCCTGCTCGACTGGCTTCAAGCCACGCCGGCCGATATTCTTTGTTTCCAGGAGGTGAAGGCTACGCCTGATGTAGTCGACCTTTCGGGCTTCCGGGAGCTGGGTTACGAACTGGCGGGCTGGCATGCAGCGGAGAAAAAGGGATACAGCGGAGTCGCGGTATTCTCCAAAATCAAGCCGGATCGTGTGGTGGAAGGATGCGGCATTCCGGCCTACGATTCGGAAGGACGTGTGTTAAGGGCCGATTTCGGCGATATCACAGTGCTGAATTGCTATTTTCCGTCGGGAACCAGCGGCGATGTGCGCCAGAGCGTGAAAATGCGCTTCCTTGCCGACTTTCTTATTTGGGTAAATGAATTGAGAAAAGAGCGTCCGAACCTGATCATCTGCGGCGATTACAATATCGCGCATACCGAAATCGACATTCACGACCCGGTAAGGAATCAGAAGTCGTCTGGCTTCCTACCCGAAGAGCGCGCCTGGATGACCGAGTGGTTCGCGAACGGCTACACCGATGCCTTCCGTTTCATGAATCCTACATTGCGCCAATACTCCTGGTGGACCTACCGCGCGGGTGCCCGCGGCAATAACAAAGGCTGGCGCATCGATTACATTTCCGTGGCGGATACGATCAAAGCCCGCATCATTGCCGCGCGCCAGTACAACGATGCCGTCCATTCGGACCATTGTCCTGTGTGGTTGGAAATTGACTAAGGCATTGGGAGTAAATGCGTGTTTCAATAGCGGTGATATTTGTTTATTTTTGGTAGAAGCAAAAAAACTCAATGACCTATGGATGCCGAAATGCTGATGACTTTTAGAACGGTTAGGCCGATGAGTGATGACGAATTCTTTGAGTTCTGCCAAATAAACGACACACTAGGGTTCGAAAGGGACTCGCATGGAAATATTATAGTTATGTCACCAACTGGATCAATCGGGGGAGGGTTTAATGCAGATGTAATTACTGCTTTAAATGTTTGGAACAAACAGGCAGGTCTAGGAAAAGTCTTTGAATCATCTTCTGGTTTTAAGTTGCCGGATGGTTCCGTTAGATCGCCGGATGTGTCGTGGATCAGGAGGGAAAGGTGGAATGCTCTTTCTAAAGAGGAAAAGCAGAAATTTGCCCCGATTTGTCCGGATTTCGTTATTGAAATCCGTTCCATATCTAACGGTTTGCAATATTTAGTGGACAAAATGAAAGAATACATTGCAAACGGAGCCCAACTGGGCTGGCTAATTGACAGTTTCGATGGAAAGGTTCATGTTTTTCGCATCGATGGAACTGTCGAAGTCAAGCAAATCAATGAAATTCTTTCTGACGAGGAAATTCTTCCAGGCTTTTCAATTGACCTTACCGAATTTCTGGAATAGCTATTTTTTGTTCACTAATATTCTTCATCTTGTTCCAATACTTCCTCATCTACAAGCCGTTCGGGATGCTCTCGCAATTCTCCCGCGAAGGTGATCATCAGACATTAGCCGATCTTGATTTTACATTTGCCAAAGACATTTATCCTGTCGGCCGCCTGGATGCGGATAGCGAGGGGCTTTTGTTGCTGACCAACGACAATTTCCTTAAAACCAAGCTGCTCGAACCGCGTAACAGGCACACGCGTACGTATTACGTGCAGGTGGAAGGCGACGTCACCGAGGAAGCTTGCAGGCAGCTTTCGGGCGGGGTAACTATTTCCATTAATGGAAAGCAGTACAAAACGCTACCCGCCAAGGTTTCAAAAATCGCGGAGCCGGAGTTGCCCGAGCGCAATCCGCCGATCCGTTTCCGAAAGAATATCCCTACTTCATGGTTGTCGGTCACATTGCATGAGGGGAAGAACCGGCAGGTGCGGCGGATGACGGCGGCCGTCGGTTTCCCGACACTCCGGCTGGTGCGCTGGTCTGTCGGAAAAATTTCATTAGCGGATAAAAAAATAAATTTTCCTAAAC
>DATMSL010000748.1:0-8607 GCA_035565435.1 Dyadobacter sp.
TCCCAAATGCGCACTTTTGCACCGCCAATTTAAAAATCGAACCAATTTATTGTCATGTCAAAATCCATTTTGATCATCGTGCTCGCGTGCATGATAGGTTCTGCACACGCACATGCCACTGTACCAGCTATGACCAGTAAAATCGTCTACACCGAAACCGTCGACTGCGGCAGCGTTTCCCTGATTGATATTTTCAGACGCGCCCGCCTGTGGGTAAGCCAGTCGGCGCCAGACAACAAGACGCTGGTCGACGACAAAGAAACCGGCGACCTCGTGACGCAGGGCCACATTACCATCACCATTCCCAGGTCCGAAAACAGTGCAGGTGGCGTTTACAGATTCAGCTACGTACTTTCCGTAGAATGCGCCAACCGCAAATACCGCGCATCGCTGGCCAATGTGGAATATCTAGACGGAAACGTGGGACGTTCTGTCCCTCTGGAGGTTTTCAGCCAGAAAAACGAAAACAAAGCCGCTGCTACTGAGCTCGATGCCAAACTCAAAGCATTATTCGCCGATTTACAATCGAATGTGAAGGATTACAAGCCGTTCTGACCATGAACACTAACCGCATTACTACGTTTCTCCTCGGCCCTGAACTTTCCTGGCTGCTGATGTACGGTCTGGCGCTGCTACTCGTAGCGCCCAATCGCCCCGCTACCGAAGCGGGTAACATCCGGCTCGAAAGCCTCGCCTGGTACGTGCTCTTCGGGGCGATCATTCTCTCGTTTGTGCCGCTCCGTTGGTCACAAATGGGGTTGGGTTGGTCCATGCTGCGTATAGGCATTGCCGGTTTGGTGGGTATTACCTCCCTCGCGACCGCGTTTTGCGCCGCCATCGACTACCACGATTCCCGGAACTCGGGTGTAGGTACATTATGGATGATGCTGGTGATTTTCGGGGTTATCTTCCTTTTTCTCGGCACAATCGGCGTGAGTCTGTACATCAAATTCAGGTCTTAATATCAAAACCCATGGTTGACGAAGTCCCTTCTCCTCAAAATACCTACACGGTCCGCTTCGGCGCCTACGAAGTGCGCATGAGCCACTGGATCACCGAGCCCACCATTATAAAGGTTGCTACCAACCAGATGATATTCGATATGCCCTCCACTTGGAGCTGCGACGAAGCGAAATGGATCGACGATAACACCGTCGAACTCAAAACACGGTTATACCCGGGTCGCGAATATTGTGATCTCGTCCTCGATCTTAAAGCGGGCTTCGGCAAGGCCGTAAGGGGCAGCTACCCGTTCGCTAATTCGATAAACAAGCCCCCACGGGAATTCGAGGGCAGCTTGCAGGAAATTTATCGCTGGCTCTAACATTCCGGAACCATGGAAACTACCAGCAAAGGGGTGCCGGGTTTTGAGCTATTCATCCTGCTGTTCTTTACCGTCGGTGCGGTGTTTGCGGTTATCTCATTTTCGATTTACCGCAATAGCCGCAACCTGATCGAGAACGGTATTGAAACCAAAGGCATCGTTATCAACCTGCACCGTTTGAAACCGCGGGAATATCCGCTGGCACCGTCGATCCGCTATATCAAAAGGGACGGCACTCCGCACATCTTTCGCAGTTCAGAAGCCCGCAACCCGCCCGAATACCAGATCGGCGAAGAAGTGACATTGTACTATGACCCCAAAGACCCTGACAATGTACATTTAAAAGGCAATTTCCTTTTTGTGTATGTATTTGCAGGAATGGGCGCCATGTTCTGGCTATTTTCGATCTGGTACGTCGGTTCTGCGGTGAAAGCGATATTTCAATGGCTTTTCAGTTGATGCTAAAAATAAGAGAGGACGTCCGTGAAGACGTCTTTTCTTGTTTTTAGCGTGTCATTAACTAGGCCAAAAGCGGCTTTACCACTTTGCCATGAACGTCGGTAAGGCGGTACCGGCGGCCCTGATGCTTGAATATCAGCTGCTCGTGGTCGATGCCCATCAAATGCATGACAGTAGCCTGGAAATCATGCACGTGCACGGGATCTTTGATGATATTATAACCAAAATCGTCGGTTTGCCCGTATACGAATCCTTTTTTTACACCCGCACCCGCCATCCAGATCGAGAAACTGCGCGGGTGGTGGTCGCGGCCGTAGTTGTCGTGGGTCAGTTTACCTTGTGAATAGGCGCCCCTGCCAAACTCGCCGCCCCAAACCACGAGCGTTTCGTCCAGCAAACCGCGTTGCTTCAAATCGTTGATCAATGCGGCCGAAGCCTGGTCCACACTCTTGGCCATGATCTTGATATCGTTCGGCAGGTTACCGTGCTGGTCCCAGCCCTGATGATACAGCTGCACGAATTTCACATCCTTTTCGATCAGCTTCCGCGCCAGCACGCAGTTGGCCGCGAATGTGCCGGGCTTACGGGAATCTTCGCCGTACATATCGAAAATGTAATCCGGCTCTTTGGAAATATCCATCGTTTCCGGCACGGCCGTTTGCATACGGTAGGCCATCTCATATTGCGCCATACGATAATTGATCTCCGGATCGAGCAATTTTTCGAACTGTCCCTGTTGCAGCTTTGCCAACGAATTCAGCATGCGTCTGCGACTGGTGCGATCAATCCCCTCCGGATTATTGAGGTAAAAAACAGGATCCGGACCGGAGCGGAACACCACTCCCTGGTGAATGGATGGCAAAAAACCATTGCTCCACAGTTTGGCATACAATGGCTGGTCGCCACTGCGGCCTTTGGAAAGCAGCACCACAAACGAAGGCATATTCTGGTTATCGGAGCCCAGCCCGTAGCTCACCCACGATCCCCAGGAAGGCCTGCCGCCCTGTTGGCTGCCCGTTTGGAAGAACGTGACGGCCGGGTCGTGGTTAATGGCCTCGGTAAACATCGAGCGGATGAACGTGACATCGTTCACAATGCCCGACGTGTACGGCATCAGTTCGCTGATCATCATATCGTTATCCCCATACCGCTGGAATTTGTATTTCGAGGCGGCCAGCGGGAAGCTGCTCTGTCCGGCGGTCATTCCGGTCAGGCGTTGCCCCTTCCGCACCGACTCGGGGAGGTCTTTACCCCACATTTCTTCCAGTTTCGGCTTGTAGTCGAACAGTTCGAGCTGCGAAGGCGCGCCGCTTTGGAACAAGTAAATCACACGCTTGGCTTTCGGCGGGAAATGCGGATGCCCGATCGGCAGCCCGGCGGCTTCCGCGCCCTTTTCCCCGACCTTTTTGGCCAACGATTTGTCTGCATTCAAAAGCGATGCCATCGCTGCCGCACCCAGACCCAGACTCGTTTTAGACAGGAAATTACGCCTGCTCAATTGTTCATGGACATGGTTTTCAAGTTCTCTGTAGACGCTCATTGCTTTGCTGATTATCGCTTGATCAAAAATTCATCAAAATTCATTACCGTGCTTGCCACGATGGTGCCTGCCGCAAGCTGTGCGGGGTCCAGGGTTTTATCGAGCGGGTATTCGCCCACGGCCAGGATCGATTTCATCCGTTTCGGATTATGGCTGAAATCCTTCAATTCCTCGTCGTACAACTCTTTCAGTACGGTTTTCTCTTTCGGATCGGGCAGGCGGCTCGTCAATGCTGTGAATGCGTAGTCGATCTGCTGGTCGATGGATTTGCCGTTTTTCAGCATATGCTGCGCCAGCACACGCGATGCTTCCACGAATTGCGGGTCGTTCATGACTACCAATGCCTGCAACGGCGTGCTGGTTTTCTGCCGTTTGGTAATGCAGAAATGCCTTTCAGCCGCATCGAAGTTGAGCATCATCGGCGGTGGCGAGCTGCGTTTCCAGATGGTATAGAGGCTTCTGCGATACAGCGAATCGCCGTGTTGCTGCTTGTAAGTGACCTCGTTACGCGTCGCCAGCGCTTCCCATAGGCCCGCCGGCTGATACGGATATGCGCTCTTACCCCCTACCCTTCGCGTAAGCAACCCGCTCGATGCCAATGCATTATCGCGGATTTGTTCTGCGCTCATGCGGTAGCTCGGGCCGCGCGCATAAAGTCGGTTATCCGGATCGGCGTCCTTCATAGCAGGTTCGATTTTGGATGACTGGCGGTAGGTAGCCGAAGTAACGATCAGCTTTTGCATTGCCTTCACATTCCAGCCCGATTCACGGAAGCGCGCCGCCAGGTAATCGAGCAGCTCGGGATGCGTCGGCAGCTCGCCCTGGTTACCATAATCGTCGCTCGAAATCACAATTCCCTTACCAAAATACATCATCCAGAACCTGTTGACCGTCACCCGGGTAAACAGCGGGTGATCCTTATCAAGCAGCCACTTGGCCAGGCCCAGGCGGTTTTTAGGGTATTCTTTGGGTATTTTAAAGAATGCGTCCGGCGTATCCGACGTCACGGGCTTGCCCGGCGCATCGTACGCGCCACGATTGAGAATGAAGGTCTTGCGCGGATATTTCCGCTCTTTCATCACCATCACATCAATCTGCTTGTCCATGATTTCCGTTTCCTCGCCGATCAATGCGCGGCTCGCCGCCAATTGTTTTTTATAACCGGTGTCAATGTTAGTGAGGTAATAATCTTTCAAAGCAGCAAGCTGTGCCGGTTTTAGCTGCGCTGGCGAGGTTTTCAATGCCGTCAGCAATTCATTTTTCAATGTAAACAAACCCTGCATTTCCAGCGGGCTGATGGCTCGGGTGTAAATCCGGAATTCGTCGACCTCGAAATTCTTGGTCCGCTGATCCGACAACCGGCCGATATTCAGCTTGTCGACGTACCAGTTCGTTTTGTTTTTTCCATACAAAATACTCTCGGTCAGGTGGTCATTATGCACGGTGACCTGCGCGGGCTGACCATTGACAAACAGTTTCAGGCCCGCCGCCTTGCTCAAACCATCATAGGTGAAGCCCAGCTGCGTCCATTTGTTCATCGGGAACTTATCAACCGTCTGTATTTCGATCGCATTCTCCGGCCACACGTGACTGACCGTCAAGCGAATGCGGCCATCTTTTTCCCGGAATACATTCCAGCCGCGGTACCCATTCATAACCCCGTTGGATTTATGGAGCAGCGATCCGCTCACGGCGGGGTCATGCAGATTAAGCCAAATACTGATGCTGAATGGCTGGTTACGCTCGAAGAATGCGAATTTATCCCCGAAACTCACGGCGTTTTCCCCAAAAATATACCGCGCCTTTCCGATGCGGCCATTGCGCGAAGCCACGTTGGAGAGGCTGTCGTCGCCTTCTGCATTGGCCTTGTGCTTCGGATCTGCCAGGTTGGCAAACTCCTTACCCGTCGGTTCGTCGAATGTAAAATGGCCTATCAAATCTGTTTTCTCCGGAATTAGCGCCTTCTCAGGCGCCTCGCGGGCGGCGGCCAGCCATTGCTGGAAACCGCGTTCATATGCAACCGCATTGGCCGTGATAGCCGATCGCTCCCTGGCGAGATTTTCGCGAATGAATTTCAATTGGGCATCAGCCTCGGGCGTCGGCAACGTAATGGCCGGGCTCGCCTCGCCGTTGTACGGGATCTGGCCGTTTTCATCATTGTTGTTAAAAAACGCATATAATGAATAGTAATCCTTATGGCTGATCGGGTCATACTTATGGTCGTGGCAGCGCGCGCACTCGACGGTCAGGCCCAGGAATGTCTTGCCAAACGTATCAACGCGGTCGGAAACGTAGGCCGTGCGGTATTCTTCAGGGATAATGCCACCCTCCTGGCTCTGCTGGTGCATCCGGTTGAACGCCGTGGCAACCATCATATCGCGCGTCGGATTCGGCAGCATATCACCCGCCAGCTGCCAGGTGACGAACTGGTCGTAGGGCTGGTTCCTGTTAAATGAATTGATCACCCAGTCCCGGAACGGCCATGCGGTGCGCAAGCCATCGTCCTGATACCCGTGCGTATCCGCATAGCGCGCGGCATCAAGCCAGGGTACTGCCATATGTTCGCCATAATGCGGCGAGGCCAGCAGCCTGTCGACGGCTTTTTCGTAAGCATTCGGGGATTTGTCGTTCAAAAATGCGGCAACCTCCTCTGGTGTCGGCGGCAGGCCGGTCAGATCAAGCGAAACGCGGCGCAGTAATGTAGTTTTGCTCGCTTCCGGTGAAGGCTTCATATTCTTGTCTTCCAGCTTTTTAAGGATAAACCGGTCGATGTCGTTGCGTACCCACGCTTCATTTTTCACCTTAGGCAACGCGGGTTTCTCCACTTTGGTGAATGCCCAATGCGGCTTGTACTCGGCGCCTTCCTCCACCCATCTGATCAAAATAGCCTTCTCCCGCGCCGTGAGCGACAAATGCGACTCGGGCGTAGGCATGACCATTTCGGGATCCGCAGACAGTATCCGGTGCACAAGCTCGCTGCTTCCCGGTTTGCCCGGTTTAATAGCTTTCAAACCACTCTCCCCTTCCTTTTTATAGGCCACTTCGGCTACATCGAGGCGCAAATTCGCCTTCTGATGATTCGCATCGGGACCGTGGCAGGCAAAACAGCGGTCCGACAAGATCGGCTTTACGTCGTAAGTATAGTCGACAGGCGCCACCAGCGTATTCATTTCAGCGGCCACGTCGTCTGGCAGATCGATCTTTTTGTCACAAGACATTAAAAAGAGTCCGACGGCGGGGACCAGCAAGCAATATTTAAACCAGGAATTCAACATCATCTAAAACATAATTACTAGCAACAGCTCACAACAGATAACAATCAACAAAGCATTCTGCCATCCAATTCTCCATTCTCTTAATCCTAATTTAATCATTTGCCGTCGACTTAAGTCGACGGCAAATGGATTTGTTTTGTTAGTAGCCAGGGTTTTGTGTTAATGTGGCTTTGCCATTTTTGGTACTATACACAATGGCTTGCTGGGGGATTGGATAGTATTGATGCCGTTCTTCGAATTTGGCGCCGCTGAGATAGGTGCGGAGATTTTTTTCTTTTTCGAGATAGGTGTTCAGCACCTGCATGGCCACTCCCCAACGGACAAGGTCGAAGAAGCGATGGCCTTCCATCGCGAATTCGAGGCGGGTTTCAAACCGCACCGCTTCGCGTGCGGCGGCAGCGTCTTTCCACGGATCATTGTAGAGTCCCACCATGTAGTTGGCGGCGGCTTTACCAGCCTCCGTCTTCACAAAACCATCCGGATTCCCGGCGCGTTTGCGGATCAGGTTCACGTACTCACGGGCCTTTTCGAGGTTGCCCAACTCCACTTCGCATTCGGCCAGCCAAAGGAGCACGTGATCGTAGCGGATCAGCCGGTAATTATTGGTACTGAGCCGCGGGTTACCTGTTTTGCCGGATTCGCCCTTGCTCACAATCTGTTTTTTGGAAGAATAAGGCCCCGCATACGACTGATCGCGGATCCAGAACCGGCCCGGATGTACGCCCCAATCGATATAGGGAATGCCCCGGCGGCCGAGCGTCCAGTCCAGGCGCGCGTCGAGACGGCCGGTATACGGCTCAAACGGCGCCGAAGAAAGCAGCCCTTCATCATTCTTGACATTCTCATCATTGAACGTCTTGATCATCGGCAGACCCTTTTCGTCGGTTTTGTAGGCATTCACCAGGTTCTGGGATGCCTGGAAAAAGCCGCAGCAGCCGCCCGGGCCATTTGGATACATATAAGTAAGCTCGTCGCCCGCGTTCCCGCCTGAGCCGTCGGCGGCCGTCACCGTGTATTGTACCTCAAAAACCGATTCGGCATTATTCCGGGTCTCTGCCGCGAAATTGTCATGAAAACGCTCCATCAGCTTGTACTTCCCGCTGCTGACCACTTGCAGCAGTGCTTCTTTTGCCGCCGTAAGATGCTGCGCATTCGGCTGGCCTTTCGGAAAACCCTGATACATATGGCATTTGCCGAGGTAAGCATACGCCGCATTTTTAGTCGGGCGACCGGGATCGGTTTGCGACACCGGCAGGTTTTCAGCCGCGAATTTGAAATCATCTTCGATCTTCGGCCAGGCATCTTCGGTATTGGGCAGCAGCACGCTTTCCGGGTTTTCGGGATCCCAGGTCTGCTCGTCGAGATAAGAAATGTTGCCCCACATTTTCTTGGCTTCGAAATGGTAGTGCCCGCGCAGGAAACGGGCTTCGGCCATAATCTGTGTTTTCCGCTGATCGGCCAAGCCTTGTACCTTTGGCAGCGATCTCAAAACATCGTTCGTCCGTGCAATGCCGTCGTACAATGTCCTCCATTTCCCGTAAATGTGGGTATTGGTCGAAAGCCATACGTAGCGTTCGAGGAAAGTTTGCTCGGGCTGATCGCCGGCGTCGGAGCCTTTGTAAGCGTCATCTGAAACGACGCTGCCGAAAATCCAGTTGGAAACCGCACCGTGCCAGGAGGTAACACCGCTGGTTCCGATGCCGTCGAGCAGCGCATAGGCCCCCACTAGCGCGCCCTCGATGCCGGAAGTAGTGAGAATAATATCAGGGCTATACTGCCCCTGAGGCCTTTTCTCGAGGAAATCGTCGCCGCAAGAGGTAGCGAATAGCAGGAGTACCGGTATGAATATCTTTTTCATGGTATTGATTTTAAAAGCCGAGACTGATACCTACGATGAATGCTTTGGGCGTCGGATAAACCCCTTCGTCCACGCCGATCTGGCGATCGGAACCGCTGTTGAAGTTGCGGAGGTTGATTTCGGGATCCAGACCGGTATACTTTGTGAAAGT
>DATMSL010000749.1:0-3628 GCA_035565435.1 Dyadobacter sp.
GTGATGGAAAGGCAACATCAGGCAAATTGGCACTTGACGAAACTATGAATGCCGTTTATCCCCTTCGTATGGCCACAATTAATCCGGAACTATCCGACGGAACAACAGGCAAAGTTGTGCTTCGGTTTGATTTTCTGGACATGGCCCCCGCGGCGGTTATCAAGGTTTATCAGGGGACTTCTGCAACCGGGACACCGGCCGAAACGATAACATCAGCAAACGCTGCGGGTTATTTGTTGCAGACCCGTACATATACAGGTTCAGTTACGGTGACATTTGAAAGTCCTGTCGCTTCCGCGGGAGGGAACTTTAAAATCTTTATCCCCTATACTACGGGGGATGAGGTTGCTACGTCAGCATTTGGTTTTCAGGTTGCTTACTGGAAAAAGTTTATTACTCCCAACTCGTATACTGTGATGGACTCCTATCCCGAGGAGGCTGCACCCATTGCCACTGCCTATTTTGATGCGAATAAGAATCTTGTTTCTTCCGAAATCTCCTTTTGTATTGATTACGGGAAACCCTCACCTTCTATGGCGAACAGTAATTATATAGGAGAGGTGGTTTTTTTTCCACAAGTTCGCCAGGATTTGGATAAATCAGGAACTGCCGACGCGGTTGATCAATTAAAGGCAGCTCGTCTGGTTTATTTAATGAAGAACATTGCGACACCGGCAACGACTTATCAAAACTTCATGGCTGTTCAGTCCGCAGTGAATTCTACGCTCGGGCCTAACTATACGGTTCACTACGCGGGGCTTCACGGGGATGCGATCGACGCTATTCCCAGCCTGCCAAGCCCGGTTGAGCCCGTGTTTTCAATTACCGGTCCGACAACCGCAGTCTCGGCAGGAACGCCTCAAAACTTTACTGTTAACCTGACAGACGACGCTGGACATCCGAGAATTTTGAAGTTAGAGCTCCCTGAGGGCGTAATCCTAAACTCGGTAACGGGGGCAACCTATAATGCAAGCGACAGTACCCTGACGTTTGCTTCGTCGCCCGCTTCCGCGACGGTGTCCGCTACCAGTGGCGTAAGTACAACAGCCACGTTACGGGTTGTATACAATCAACCAGGTTTTTGGAACGTCAACAATCTCATTGTATATGAACCTTGTACGGGTCCGGAAGATTTTCAGGGATTTATTGGGTTAAGCAAGGGGGAGACTACCTATCCCTTTCGGGAAGCGACCGGTTCCTGGGTTGCCCAGCCCGCTTTCCCATGCTCGGAATTGAGCTATGTGATCGGAAACCGGAATATAGGTGGAGCCAATGTTTCGGATGGTTACACACTCGACCTCTCGAGCGGTAATACAACCCTGGCCAAACAGACCTTGATCGCAGGCCCCAATGCATTCATTAACGCCATCGGCTACAACACCGTCGATAACTACATTTGGGGTTTCCGTTACGGCACCAATCAGCTCGTCCGGATCGGCAGTGATTGGTCTGTGACATTCCATGATGTGACGGGCTTTCCGTCACCGGTTCCGGGTTTTGCAACCGGGGATGTAAGTCCGAATGGCATCCTGTACTTGTACGCAGCCAATTCGGCCCAGATCACCAAGGTTGACCTTAACCCGGGCTCGGCCAACTACCTGGTAGCTGTGACAGTTCCTACCACACCGACGGAACTGAACGACTGGTCGTTCAACCCGACCAATGGTCTGCTTTACGGATTTGGGACAAACAAGGTGCTATACCAGTTCGATCCGGCAACCGGCAACCGTACCACCCTCGGTGCCGTAACCGGTGCAGGTATCGAGACCTCCGCTTATACCGGCGCTTTTGGAACTGCTTTCTTTGATACGGATGGCGATATGTATGTAGGTAATAATGGTAGCGGCGCCATCTTCAAAATCAGCGCCCCGCTTACAAACCTGACAGCCTCCCTGTTTTCGACAACTTCCGGCGTTACCCCGGGTGACGGCGCGCGCTGCCCAAGCGCCATCGTGAATGATCCGCCGGTGGCCGTCGACGACAATAATGCCACTGATTGCAGTACGGTTACGGTCGATGTGCTGGCCAATGACATAGCGGGCAGTGCGCCGCTGGTCGCTTCCAGTGTGAAACTGCTCACGCCAGGTTCGTCCGATCGGGTGACAACCTTGACTGTCGCCGGCGAGGGTCAATACATTGTAGACCCGGTCAGTGGTGCTGTGAGTTTTACCCCAGTGAATAGCTTGCACGATACGGTCTCTATTGATTACGTCGTCACTGACGGCAATGGGCTCGAATCGATTGCTACGATAAAAATCGTTGTCGATTGCCCGATGCCTGTGACACTGGTAGCCTTTGATGCCGCAAAAGAAGGTAACACTGCACTGCTAACCTGGTCTACCACCGAAGAAGTGAATTCCGACCGTTTTGAAATCCAGCGTAGCCTCAATGGCAAAGTTTGGGTTACAATCGGCAGTGTCCGGTCAAATGGGGAAAGCAGTATTTTGAGAAATTACACTTACACCGACGATTCACCGGAAAAAGGTGAAAATCTGTACCGCCTGAGAATGGTCGATTTGGACGGCACATATGCTTTTAGTACTATCAGAACGGTATCTGTTGAAAATGGCACGGGACGGATAACTGCCTACCCTAATCCGGTTGTGAATGGCAAATTGACCATCAGTATGCCAGGCGCAGAAAAGTATCGTGCTGAAATAACTACGCTGACCGGGAACCTGGTGCTGCAACAGAGCCTGGCCAAAACTCAGGAATTGAACCTGCGCGGACTTGTCTCAGGAATGTATGTGCTACGCGTCATCTCAACCAATGGCGACGTACAAACCAAGGTGCTTGTTGTGAAGTAAAAAGCAAAGTGTATTCGGACATGGAGAGGAGATATGGGATTTGGGTTCCATATCTCCTCGACAGGGGAAGTTGATGTTCATTAAGGCGTGAGCCGAATTTTTGAAAAGTTCAGCACCAGAGGTAATGTCCTGATATAGTGCTCATTAATAAACTAAAAAACAAGATTATGTTAAAAAGCGATGTCAAGGGAAAGACGGTGTTAATTGCCGGTGGAGGAAAAAATCTGGGCGGCCTGCTCGCTCGCAACCTGGCCAAGAAGGGAGTTGCCAAGCTTGCTATTCATTACAACAGTGAAAGTTCCCGGCCAGAAGCAGAAGCGACACTTGCCGACGTGAAAGCCGCCGGGGCGGAGGGGTTCCTTTTTCAGGGGGATTTAACCAAGGTTAGCAACATCACCAGATTTTTTGACGAGGCCATAGCTAATTTCGGAGGAATTGACATTGCGATTAATACTGTTGGGAAAGTGCTTAAGAAGCCGTTCACCGAAACCACGGAAGAGGAATACGACAGCATGGCCGACATCAATTCGAAGGTGGCTTACTTCTTTATCCAGGAGGGAGGTAAGAAGGTTAGCGATAACGGTAAGATATGCACGATTGTTACCTCCCTGCTCGCGGCATATACAGGCCTGTATTCTACCTATGCTGGTCAAAAAGCTCCTGTGGAGCACTATACGCGCGCAGCTTCCAAAGAGTTCGGTGCCAGAGGTATTTCTGTCACGGCGGTAGCACCTGGTCCGATGGATACGCCGTTCTTTTACGGCCAGGAAAGCGACGACGCGGTTGCTTACCATAAATCGGCTGCTGCTCTCGGAGGATTG
>DATMSL010000750.1:0-1658 GCA_035565435.1 Dyadobacter sp.
GTCGTCGAGCCAGCGGGATTGCGGGGTTTTACTGAGCTCATTCAGGTCCCATAGCAGGGTATCGAATTTGATGTGCCGGGCGTCGATCTGCCACGGCCCTTTGAACTGTGCATGGGCGCCGCCGGCCAGCAATAGCAGAATGGCAATGATTTTTTTCACCCTGTTCATGGTTATTGTTAACACTAGAAACATTTTGATAAAAAAGGTCAAAAACCCGATCATTTTAGCACAAATGATGGTTCTTCTAAAAAGTCTTGACTAGTTTTGAAATACCCTTTGGCAGCTGTTCCTAACCCGGAAAAAGGTATTTTTTCAGTAAATCTATTCCCATGAACGACTTCATAGCCGCCAGATCCCAAATGGCCCTTTCCCTGGGCTTTCACATTATATTTTCCTGTATTGGAATGGTCATGCCGTTCTTCATGGCCGTAGCCCATTATTACTATCTCAAAACCGGCCAGACCATCTATAAAAACGTCACCAAAGCTTGGAGCAAGGGCGTTGCCATTTTCTTCGCAACGGGTGCGGTATCAGGTACGGTGCTTTCTTTCGAGCTTGGGCTTCTGTGGCCGGAGTTCATGAAACACGCCGGGCCGATTTTCGGAATGCCGTTTTCCCTCGAAGGAACGGCATTTTTCATCGAAGCGATCGCGCTGGGCTTTTTTCTTTACGGCTGGGACCGGTTCAATCCATGGTTCCATTGGTTCACCGGGGTAGTTGTGGGCGTGAGCGGGCTCGCCTCCGGGATTCTCGTAGTAGCCGCCAATGCGTGGATGAACAGCCCTGCGGGTTTTGAACATTTGAATGGCCAATACCTTAACATAGATCCCATTGCGGCGATGTTTAACGAGGCCTGGTTCTCGCAGGCGCTGCACATGACGATCGCTGCGTTCGCGGCAACCGGCTTCGCGGTGGCGGGGGTGCACGCGCTCATGATCCTGCGCGGGAACAATGTTCTTTTCCATACCAAATCCTTCACGATCGCGGCAATATTCGGGTGCGCAGCGGCGCTCGTACAGCCATTGAGCGGTGATATTTCTGCCAAGGATGTGGCGATCCGGCAACCTGCAAAGCTGGCAGCGATGGAAGCCCATTTTCATACCGAAAAATCGGCCTCGCTGATTGTGGGAGGCATTCCCAATGAAGCAGAAAAGAAGGTTGATTTCGCGATCAAGCTACCGGGTTTCCTGAGCTTTCTGGCTCACGGCGATTTCACGGCGGAAGTGACGGGCCTCGACCGTATTCCGGAGGAAAACCATCCGCCCGTTGCGGTAACACATTATGCATTCCAGATTATGGTCGGGATGGGTATGGCCATGATGCTTGTTTCGGTCCTCTATTTTACGGCATTATGGAAAAAGCGAAAGTGGTTGCAGGAGCGCTGGCTGTTGAAACTGTTCGCCATCGCGACTCCCCTTGGCTTCATAGCCGTCGAAGCCGGCTGGACCGTGACCGAAGTAGGCCGCCAGCCTTGGATCATCTACGGCATCATGCGCACCGCCGACGCCGTTACCCCCATGCCCGGCATTGCCTATTCATTTTATCTTTTTACAGCCATTTACGTCTCACTAGCAGCATTTGTTGTTTTCATGCTCTACCGGCAGATTAAGATGGTTGGGGAGTTGTACGATGTTTAATGGGTGAATGGGTCAATGTGT
>DATMSL010000751.1:0-6263 GCA_035565435.1 Dyadobacter sp.
ATAAAAAGACTGAGGTCGTAGCCGTAATCGAACAGCCGCAAGCCGCATTCGAGCAACGCCAAAAGACAAAAAGGAACCACAACGCTGATGATCTTGAACACCAGCGTGCGGTTACGTCTTCCAAGTTGCGTGTTTTGTTCCTCCATTTGTTGATATGCGCCATGCCATCCTGAGCGGCCTGGTCCGCTCAGGATGGCAATACCGATTCAATACCCCTCATTCTGTTTCCACTTCGGATTCCGGGCCATCTCGTTGACGGGAATCGGAGCCAGATATTTCTGCGCGAAATTGGTATTGGCGGGAATCGGGTTCTCTTCCGGACTGCGCTCGGCTACTATCTTGGGCAGAAGCTGCAAACGCACAATGTCGAACCAGCGCACGCCAAATTCTCCCGCGAACTCGTACGCACGCTCGTACACAACCGAGTCACGGAATGCATTGGCCGAAAGCCCCGGCGTGAGATTGGGCAATCCGGCGCGCTTCCGTACCTCGTTAATCGCCGCATAACTGGCAACCGTAGGCCCGCCTCCCGCCATAGCCGACGCTTCGGCATAAGCCAGCAGCACGAGCGGGTAGCGGATAATGTCGTACACTTTGTTGGTACTCGGGTTAATCGAGTTAATGGTTGTCTCTGTTTCCGAAACACCGTCGCCATTCAACCCGGCACGGAACTTCTTGTAGTACGGATGCCGCGCGTGTGTTTCAGGCGAATCCCATGGCACGAGTTTGAACGTCTTGCCATCAGGCTGGCGCAATTTCAAAGTCGTGTAGAAAGTATCGTCGGTACGCTTGCATTTCGGGGCCTTTTTATAAAAATTGATTTCAGGATAATAATCATCCCAGCCGCTCGACCCATTCGTAGCTACTTCGTCCAGAGGCACACTCGAAGAACCCGAACTGCGCAAAGGCAGGCCGCCATTCACGTTGTATTGCAAGCCAAAAATCGACTCAGGCCCATTGTTAGTGGTAAAAACCTGTGCATAAGGCGTGCTCAGATTGAATTGTCCCGATTTGATCACTGCATCAGCCTCCGCAGCTGCCTGCGCATAGTTGCTGGCCTGGTTTAATGGCCAGCCTGTCATAGTCAGGTACACGTCAGCAAGCAGCGAGCGCGCCGCCATTTGGTCGGCCTTTCCGGGTGCATTGTCAAATTTGACTGGTAGCAGCTCCTTCGCTTTCTGCAAATCCGCGATGATCGCTTCGTACACTTTCTCGATCGGATCGCGGTCGGGGCGGTCGTCCACGTCGATGGGCGTCAGGATCACGGGCACAGGTCCGAATGTGCGCACGAGGTAGTAATAGCCCAATGCACGCAGAAAGTACGCTTGGCCGGCCGACTGGTTTTTCTGCTCCTCCGTTGAATTTACTTTCGCATAGTTGGCAATCACGTTATTGGCCTGGTAAATGCCCTGCCACGGGCCTTGCCACTGCGCTACCATGCTTCCGTTTCCGCTGCCGCCGCTAAGCCGGTCGAAAAGCCGGAAATCCTCTTTGTTCAAACCCGGATCCGTCGTAAAATCGTCAGAACCGAAATAGGAAGTGCTGCGGTTGGTAAAACCCCAGGCCCCGTCGCGGGCAAACTGGATGTAGATCGCCGACACCGCACCATCCAGATCCGATTGCGTTTTGAAATAGGTACCCGGCGTCAGGTTCGCTTTCGGGTCCTCGGTCAGATTCTGGCAACCTGAGAATGCCGCCGCTCCCAACAGAATCGATAGTATTGAATATTTGATTTTCATAATGCTCTTTTTAAATGTCATGAAACCGTTACAATCCCAGCCGCAGACCTACTGTGTAAGTCTTCGCATTCGGGATCACACCCATTTCCAATCCCTGCGTAATGGCATTGAAACCATTCGAAACCTCGGGATCGTAGCCGGGGTATTTCGTGATCATGAACAGGTTCTGGCTGCTCAGGTACACTTCCAGGTTGCGGATTCTGGCTTTATTCAAAACCACCGCAGGCACCTTGTAGGTCAGCGACACGTTTTTCAGCTTGATGTAGCTTGCATTGTAAACATACCGGCTGCTGTTGTTGAAGTTTTTGCTGGTATTACTGAATGCCGGATTATCGGTTTCATTCTGCGGCGTCCAGATGTTGAGCGCATCCTGCGTGGTGGCATTGCGCTGATCACCCAGGCCACCCCAGAGATAAGCGAGGGTTTGCGAATAAATCTGATTCCCGTGCGTGCCCTGGAACATGAAGCTTAGCGAAAAGTCGCCATAACTCACGTCGTTGATAAATCCGAACGAATACTTGGGCGTGCCATTCCCGATCGGCATGCGATCCGCTGCGGTATAAGCGTGGTCTCCATCCACGTCGGTATATTTGGCGTCGCCGGGCTTCATACCGTATTTGGTCGCTTCTTCGGCTTCTGTGGTTTTCCACGTGCCGAGGAATTGGTAGCCGTAAAACTCGCCCAAAGGTCGTCCTACCCGCAGAATGGATGCGCTGTTACCCGCCGAACCGATTCCGTTCACAATCACATTGTCAAGTCCACCCAGGTCGGTAACCTTATTCCGGTTAAATGAAATATTGAAATTCGTCGTCCAGCGCAGTTTTCCGGAAACCACCGGTGTACCGCCTACTGAGAATTCGATCCCGCGGTTCTCCACGCTCCCGATATTGCGCAGGTAATCGCCGCCGCCCATATAGAATGGCGCCTGATAGTTGTAAAGCAAGTCGGAAATGTTCTTTTTGTAGGCATCGGCTGTGAATGTCAGGCGACCGCGCAAAAAGGATGCATCCAAACCGACGTCAAACTGCTCGGTACGCTCCCATTTGAGGTTTTTGGAAACCGGTGCGCCGAGTGGTGTTGCCACGCTCGGTGTAGTGCCATCATAGTAGTAAGCCGGTTGCGGACCGCCGGTGCTAATCTGCGCGATGGTCGCATAAGCGCCCACGGCCTGGTTACCGGTTTGTCCGTAGCTGGCGCGTAGTTTCAGATCGGAAAACACGCGGGAATCCTTCATAAAACCCTCATTAGCCACATTCCAGCCCAATGCCAGTGAAGGGAAAGTACTGTATTTCTGGGTCAGGTGGGAAGAACCGTCGGTACGAACGGCGGCGGTGAGCAGATATTTGTCTTTGTAAGAATAGTTAACCCGTCCCATGTACGACTGCAATGCGTCCTGCGAGTAGCCGGAGCTCGTCAGCTGCGTAGCGCCGAGGCTCAGGTTGTAATATCCCAAAGCATAAGACGACAGGTTATTGGCACGTGCATTCAGTGAAGTATTGTTGCCATTCTGCTGCTCATACAAAGCCGTAACAGTTATCGAGTGATCCCCGAAGGTGTTTTTGTAGGTCAAAAAATTACTGTTTTGAAAAAAACCGCCGCGCGACGCATTGCCTTCCGCATACAAAACGCCATTGCTGGTACCCGGCCCGAACAGGTTCTGCGTAAAGCCCGTGCGGATTTCGTAGGTATTAATGGTGGTAAACGAAAGCCCTTTCAGAATGCGGTAGGTCAAAATCGCCGTTCCGGTCACATTCGCCTGCCGATTATCAAACTGCTGGTTGGTAGCTCTCGAAATAGGATTGTACTGGATGGAACCATAGGGCGCCGTGTAAATGAACTGTCCGGTAGCCGGGTCGCGTACGGGTGAGGTCGGGTCCCATTCCGTGGCTTGTGTAAATGGATCCACCAGGTCACCGGAGTAGCCATTATTCCGGCTCTTCGGCAACATGGCCGCGACGTTGAATTTCAAATCGATTTTGTCGTTCAGCTTCGCATCGATGTTCGCACGCAGGGTAGTCCTTTTATAATACTGGTTTAAAATCAAACCGGGCTGATCGAGATAATTGGCCGAAAAAAGGTAACGGACATTCGAAGAACCGCCCGACACGTCGAGCTGGTAATTCTGAATCCATGGCTCCTGGTGCAACTCGTCCTGCCAGTCGGTGCCGCCACTGGCTTTCAGTTCAGCCAAACGTTGGTCGGAGAAAGCCGGGGCATTGCCCGTTGATGTAAACTGGGCATTCACCGTTCTTGCAAAATCGTAGGCATTCATCAGGTCGAGCTTTCTCGGAATGCTCGCCTTGCTGAACCACGTGCTGAAATTAACACGCGCCTTGCCTTCCTTACCGGTTTTCGTCGTAATCAAAACCACCCCATTCGACCCTCTCGAACCGTAAATAGCGGCCGACGACGCATCTTTCAGGATTTCCAGCGACTCGATGTCGTTCGGGTTGATCGACTCGATATTACCGCCCACAAAACCATCAATCACATACAACGGCTCGTTGGAACCGGTTATGGAGTTGGCACCGCGAATGCGGACGTTCAATCCGCGCCCCGGCTGCCCACTCGAACTGGAAACTGTCACGCCGGAAGTGGTACCTTGCAATGCCTGTTCCACACGCACCAGCGGACGCTTGGCAATTTCTCTGGCCGAAACACTGCTGGAAGCACCGGTAACATCGCTTTTGCGTTGCTCTCCATAGCCCACCACCACGATTTCGTCCAACCCGCGCTCACTCACCTGCATACCCACGTCAATACTCGTGCGCCCGCCTACGACCACCTCCTGGCTCGCGTAACCCACGAAACTATACACCAGCACGGCACCAGATGCCGATTCGTCGGGGATTTCCAACTCATACTGCCCCTCCGCATTGGTAGTAGTACCACGTTGCGTGCCTTTGAGCACGATGCTCACGCCCGGCAGCGCGTCGTTTTTCTCGTCGGTCACCTTGCCACGGACGGTAATCGCCTTTGGCGCATTTTCAGGGCTCACCGAGCCCGTTCCCGGATGGTTATCCAGCGAGGTTTCCGCATTCGCAGGCACCGTATTGACTGCCGGCAACCGGGTTTGTCTCAGGCTCTGTTTCAACTCCCGCACCGAATTCGCGTCGGCGTCTTTCGGGAAAATGGCGTAAATCTTACCATGTTTTTTGTATTCCAGACCGTTGGCTTTCAGAATGCGGTCGAGAGTCTCTTCGATGCCCTCGCCATTGCGGCTCTGGTATTGCACCTGCAATGACTTGATCTTGTCATTGTGGTACATAAAATATACGGAATGCCGCTTTTCGAGGTCGCGGAGGACCTGGTCAAGACTTCGGTAGGATGGCTGCTCGCTGCGTTGGGGTTGAGGGACCTGTCCGCGGGCGAAAGTCTGGGCATTGGCCACAGAACCGCCAACGCATAGCATTCCCATCATGAGTAAGTTGATCTTTTTCATGAGCATTGGTTGAAGGTTTCTAAAAAATTTTAGCTGTTAGTCAGGGCGGCCCCGGATCGTCACCCGTTGCTCCTCGTGTGTAATGGCAATGGGGAGAATGCTTTCCAACGCGCTCAGCAGGTCGCCCATGTTATCGGTCGGGACCACGCCATTCACGGTCTGCTTTTTCAATGAATCATTTTCAATAGTAACGGTCACTCCATACGTTTCCCGGATCAGCACGGCAATTTCTGCCAGTGAGGCCTCATTTAAAGTCCAGCGGTTATTCTTCCAGGAATACATCTGGCTTGTGTCCGGCAGGTGGCGGATTTGCAGCTGCTGTTTGCTCCTGGAAAAATCGACCAGGTCGCCGGGCTTCATCTGAATTTCCTTCCCCGGGCGGTCGTTGAGCCGTAAATGCACGAGACCTTCGCTGAGTACTACCTGCGTCTGGTCCTGCCGGGTATTGACATTGAATTCCGTTCCGCGGACTTCCACATTCAAGTCATGGGTATGAACGATGAATTTGACCGCGTGGCCTGCTTTTTTCAATTTACTTACACTAAAAAATGCCTCCCCGTCCAGCCAAACCTCCCTTTCAGTGCGCCTGCCCCAGCGATCGGCCACCCGCAGGGTTGAATTCGCATTCAACGTCACCAAGGTGCCATCCGGGAGCAGTACCCGCCGCGATTCTCCGAAGGCAGTGTGATAAGTAAGTTTCTGACCCGTCCGGTAGAAATAGCCTCCGAATGCAACCAGCAGCAGTACTACCGCGGCGGCAGCTTTCAGCCAGATCGCCCGGTTCGGAAAAAGAATGACCTTCCTGTTTTTTCCCTCTTCAATGCCCTGCCAAATGCGGTGTACGCTTTCCGAGCTCGGTGCAAGAGTTTCGTCGGACGAAGCCAGCAGCACCATCTGACGCGCCAGCTCGATGTCCCGCGCTTTCGAAGGATTGTTACGTAGCCAGTCGAGCCAGAGGCGCTCCGCTTCGGGAGTAGGATGAAGCACCCAGCTGCAAAAAAATGCATCGGTTGCAAAATCCTCCGGCTCAAATGACAAATAATTCATGGAAAAATCTGGTTTTTCATCCTCCGAAAACAAAT
>DATMSL010000752.1:0-3942 GCA_035565435.1 Dyadobacter sp.
GATTATTGGTATCCCTCTCACATTCCAGAAACGTATAAGAAGAGTAATCCTTAAAATTGGTTTCGTAGCTGTAATCATGCTCCACAAACACTTTCCGGCCACTGGAACACCCTGCAATCACGACTACGAGCAGTAAAGCGGCATAAATAGAAATAGACCTCAGCATAAGCATTTAAATTTGTCAGGTTGTGAATTAAGATATATCAAGAATGTATTTCAAATACTCCCTTACACTACCAATAGCTTATGCCTAGCCTGTAAATCTATCCCAAATAATAAGCTATTGATTTCCGCATTTCAGCCGCTGTTACTACTACATCAAAGGCACATTGCCCGGCCCCACTCAGCAATGAAAACCTGATTTCCTTTCCCTTATTCTTCTTATCCTGACGCGTAAGCGCAATTATTTCTTCGATATCCTCCGGCTTGATCTTCACCTTGCCGTACGTCGCGAACAGGAACTCTTCTATGTTTGTCAGCGTCTGTTGATCGATCATTTTACGCTCGAACGACAGGTATGCTTCCATGATCATTCCCACCGCAATGGCTTCCCCGTGGAAAAGCCGCTCTTTCGGGCCTTTGTTCAAAAAGCATGTCTCCACCGCGTGGCCGAGCGTATGTCCGAAATTCAGGATCTTCCGCAAACCTTTCTCCGTCGGGTCCTGGTCCACCACTTGCTGCTTGATCTTCACCGAATGCGCGATCAGGTCAGGCCAGTTTTGCTGTTCAAAATCCTTCGCCCGGATTTCCTCCCATTTTGCGCCGTCGGCGATCAGGCAATGCTTGATAACCTCCGCAAATCCCGACCGTATTTCACGTTCCGGCAAGGTCTTTAAAAACACCGGATCGATGAGCACGCTTTTCGGGATATTGAAAACGCCCAGATGGTTTTTAAATCCCTGAAAATCAATCCCCAACTTACCTCCCACGCTCGCATCCACCTGCGAAAGCAAGGTCGTTGGAACCTGGATAAAATCTATTCCACGCTTGTACACCGCGGCGCAGAAACCACCCATGTCGCCGATTACCCCGCCCCCTACATTGATTACCAATGCGTGCCGGTCGAGCTCTTCTTTGGTCATGAATTCCCAGATCTTCTCGCAAGTCGCCAGCGTCTTGTGCGCCTCGCCGCTGGGAACGGTAACAACACTATGTTTCGGCAAAAACGCCTTCAAAATCGGATAACAAAGCCTTTTGGTGTTGTTATCGGCTATTACTACAATTTTTGAATACTGTTTGGAACTCAAAAAATCCGGTAAGCTCTCGCCTATCGGTGCAATTACAACTGACTGGTTCATTCTAGACTATCATTGAGACGGGCTCATCACAGATACGATGAGTGCAACCAAATGGATGCGTTGATTTCCAGGTTTTTAAAATAAAATTTTGGAAAACCATTTTAAAGATAGCAATTATTATGCTTATCAAATAATCATTTAGATTTTGTATCCCGAGAAATTTTTCCCCAGGTCGCATTCCCAGTTCAAACGCCTGTGCCACGGCTCGTTTGCTTTTTATTTCGTAAAATTGCCGCTTCGTTAAGATTATCCACCTTTATCCTCATATAACCTCAACAAATGAGTGCTCCGCTGATCTCTGGAATTCAACAGGTAGGAATTGGTTGTCAGAACGTGCCCGAGACCTGGAAATGGTACCGGCAAGTACTAGGTTTCGATGTTCCCATATTCGATGAAAAAGCCGATGCCCCGCTCATGACGCCCTACACCGGCGGCAAAGTGCAATCGCGGCAGGCGGCGCTCGTGATCAATATGGCCGGCGGAGGCGGACTGGAAATCTGGTCGTTCACCAGTCGCATTTCACAACCAGCGAATTTCAAAGTAGAACTTGGCGATCTGGGCATCAATGCGATCCGTTTCAAAGCGCCGGACGTGAAAAAGGCGCACGAATGGGTGAAAAGCCATTCAAAAGAAGCCACCGGCCCGCTCACAAAGCTGCCCGAGGGCGAAGGTTTCTGGGGAACCGACCCATATGGTAATGTATTTCAGATTACCAGCGATGCCACCTGGTTCCAGACCAAAGGCAAAAACGTAGGTGGCGTAGCCGGCGTCGTGGTCGGCGTTTCCGACATAGATAAGGCAGCTGTATTTTACCAGAATCTGCTTCAACCGCTAAATATAGTTTACGACAAAACGGGCGTTTTCGAAGACCTGCCGACGTCCATTCCCGGCCAGCGCTTTCGCAGAATGTTGCTCCGCAAAAGCTTCACGCCCGACGGAGCATTCAGCCGCCTGCTCGGCGACGTACAGATCGAGCTCGTACAGGCTCTCGACCGCACGCCTAAGAAGATATTCGAAAACCGCTACTGGGGTGACTGCGGATACATTCACTTGTGTTTCGACACGCTGGATATGGATGCTCTGAAAACGAAGTTGCAAGCACAAGGCTATCCATTCACCGTCGACAGTGAAAGCTCATTCGGCATGGAAAATGCCGCCGGCCGTTTCGCCTACCTCGAAGACCCGGACGGAACGCTGATCGAGCTCGTGGAAACGCACAAAGTACCGATTTTGAAAAAATTGGGCTGGTTCCTCGATTTACAAAAACGCGGGCTCAGAAAGCCGTTGCCGAACTGGATGTTGAAGGCAATGGGGCTGAATAAGGTGAAAGATAAATAGTACCATATTTGTATTGTTAAAATACAAATATTTCAAATTAACCATGTAAATTTGTACTTCAATGTTAAATTTACATGGTTAATGATTGCAAGGATACTCGAACAAAGCATTGTTCGCTCACTTAACTACTTTCCAATAGTTGGGATTTTAGGGCCACGCCAAGTCGGGAAAACGACATTGGCGAGAAAATTGATGGACGAGTTACGGAAGCCTGCCATTTATTATGACCTTGAACTCATCGAGGATTTCCAGATAATTTCCCAAAATACTACCTGGGTTCTCGAGAACAATATTGATAAAAAGATTGTCATTGATGAAGTTCAGCGCCTGCTGCCCCTGTTTCCCCAGCTCCGGGCGCTGGTAGATCGCAAGCGAGAGGCCGCTCGCTTCATATTGCTCGGCTCTGCATCTCCAGACTTCCTGCAAAAAAGCTCTGAATCTCTGGCTGGCAGGATTGCCTATCACGAACTTTCGCCCATCCTGCGCTCTGAGGCTGAAACTGCATTCATTCCACAAGTAACGCACTGGCATCGGGGTGGCTTCCCGGACGCTCTCCTTGCACCCGACAACGAATACTGGTACCAATGGCAGCAAAATTTCATCAAAACCTATGTGGAGCAGGATTTGACCCAATTAGGCATAAATGCAACCATCCCCATAATAAATAGCTTTCTTCGCATGGTCGCGCATTTACATGGTTCCCTGCTCAACTACTCGACATTAAGCAATTCATTGGGAATGGCTAATCCCACTGTCAAGCGCTACATCGAAATATTGGAGCAGGCTTACCTGGTCCGAAGATTGGAACCGTGGTTTGTGAATGTGAGCAAAAGGATCGTAAAAAGTCCTAAAATCTATGTCAGAGATTCGGGAAACCTGCATTTTCTCTCTAATATCCGTCATTATGAAGATCTGATCACGCACCCGATTGCAGGTGCGTCGTGGGAAGGCTATGTGATAGAACAAATTATTCCGTTACTTGATCCAGCCGTTCGCCCGTATTTCTACCGCACGTCCAACGGGGCAGAAATGGATTTGGTATTGGTGGAAGGCATTACGCCTGTGGTTTCGATTGAAATCAAATTGTCGCTCGCTCCGGCACTTAAAAGAGGCTCGACGGAATCAGTAAACGACTTGCAAACGGAGCATAACTATGTGGTTACGCCCAATGGCGGTAATGTTGCGGTTCGCCCGAAATGGATGCATTGCAACATTAGCGAACTTGTGGAGCATTTAAAAGCACTTAACCTTGTTGCCAAATACTAAACGCTACCATTTACTCCCCACCCAGGCCAGCAGAGGCGCC
>DATMSL010000753.1:0-4922 GCA_035565435.1 Dyadobacter sp.
ATCCTGGGTATTTTTTGTTGCGTTATCGAGCAGGTTGTGAAGGATAACACCCAGGAGATGGGCATTGGTATGAACCGTCAGGTTTTCATTCAGAGCAATGCGCAATGTATTGCCGGCCGAATCCAGAATTTGTTCAAACAGACTGGCCTTTTCCCGCATCATAGCCAAAAGGTTTATATTATCAGAATGTAAGGCTCCCTTGTGGATCTGGCCTCTTGCAAATTCCAGCAGGTTTTGCATCAACACGGCCGTATTGCCCAGGCTGAGCTCCACTTGCTGATTATATTCGGCAGCTTGATCCCATTGTTTGTTGTCGATCAGTTTGCCGGTATGCTTCGCGGCGGCAATGATGAATTGCAGGGGCGCCTGAACATCATGGGCTATCGATGCAACCACACGGGTGAGCAGATATACCTGGTGATCCAGCTCCTCCTGAGATTCACTCAGAAAAGAAAGCGCCTCTTCCAGATCGGCCGTCCGCTCCGAAACAAGTTCCTCTAATAAATACTTTTGCCTCTCGGCGTCCAGGGCCCGCTCTCTCTCCCTTTTCAATGCTTCCGCCTGCCGTTCGCGCTCGGTTTCCAGTAAGAAAATAATGGGAACCATAATCAGTCCCAGCAGGAGACCGCGCAAGGAAAGGCGAATGGTAATAATCCAAAGCGGAAGCTCGCGTATGGATTTGAGCGGGTAGTCGTCGAACATGCGGAACGACGTCAGAAAAAACAAATTGGAAATCGCTGCGCAAAACAGCAGTGCGATAGCGATTTTCTGCCATTTGACCAGATTAAACCGATAATAGGTTTCGTAGCTGGATAACCAGGTTGCCATACACATCAGCCAGATAACTATTTCCGATCCGATCAGACTTACAAGATTGGCCCCCTGGCCTTCGGCAAGTCGAACAGGCACGATCGACAAGGTCACTACCGTCGCCATCACTGCGCCGAGTTGCAGATTATATTTTTTCATGAAAGGAATCATACCACCAAAAATCGCTGCAATATAGCGGGTACTTGTCCTAACCGGGCAGTAAATTAGGGCAGTCGCAGAAAATTCAGGTAGTATGCATATTCGGCCAAACTACCATTAATTCGTTTTCAACGACTTAACGGGATTGGCCGCCGCGGCTTTGAAACCCTGAAAACTGATCGTCACAATAGCCACGCACAATCCCGCTGCCCCGGCCAGGACAAACACCCATCCGCTGATCGGGATATGGTATGCGAAGTCTTCCAGCCAGTTTTTCATCGCCAGATAGGCTAGCGGGGAGGCAAGTAAAACGGATATCAGCACCAGTTTCAAAAAGTCTTTGGAGAGCATGGTCACAATATTCAAAACCGTCGCGCCGAGCACCTTTCGAATTCCAATCTCTTTCCTGCGCTGCTCAGCCGCAAAGATGGTCAGCCCGAACAATCCTAAACAGGCGATGACGATCGCCACACCGGTAAACCAGTAGACGATCCGACCGGTCCTTTCCTCGTTTTTATACATTCTATTATAGGTGTCATCCAGGAATGCGTATTCGAAGGGCCGGTTTGTATTGAACTGATTATAAATTTTCCCGACAGCTGCCAGCGTGTTTTTGACATCCGCATTTTTGGCCAGCTTGATGTACAGGTAGTCATTAAAAGTGCTATCACTACCGATATCCAATCCCATCGGTTCAATTTTATGAGTGAGCGAACTGAAGTGAAAATCTTTGATGATGCCCACCAAATCCCTGCGGACACTCACGCCTAAATCCAATGTCTGGTTGTAGTTCTTAATGTCTATTCCGAGCTCCTTCGCCGCAGTTTCATTCAGTACAACACTCCTTCTCTTTTTTTCCTCCGAACGTGTCGGTGGGCCTGCAAGCCATTTGATCTGCATAGTCTCCAAAAACTGTTGATCGACCTGGAAATTATATACATATACCTTTTCATCACTATTCAATTTTTTCAACTCCCATCTGTTGCCAAGGGGAAAATACATCAGCAAATTAGAGGAAGTTACCGACTCCACGCCTGCGAGGTTTTTCACGCTCTGTCGGATTTCGCGGTAGTGCTTATTCAGCCCGTCCTCGTGATCCAGGAATACAGTCACAATCCTATCCCTGCTAATGCCCAGGTTCTTGTGCTGAAAAAGCTGCATTTGTTTGGTAATCAGAATAGAACCAATGATGAGCGCAATCGAAACGGTGAATTGAAATACTGTAAAAACCTTACGCGCCCGCGCTGCGCCACCCATTGTTCCGTAGGCTCCTCTGAAAATCTGGCCCGGTGCCAGCCGCGAAAGAAGAAGCGCAGGATAACCGCCGGAAAGAAGTATGCTGGAAACGTAGAAGCCAGCCAGTGAAACAAGGAACCAGGGATTTTTCAGGAAGGAAGCATCCACAGGTAATTCGAGCGACCGGTAGAGATAGTCCTTTAAACCCCAAAACAGCCCTAACGCCAATGCAAATGCGATGGTCACATAAATGACCGATTCGAGGTAGAACTGCAAAATCAAAGCAATCCGCTGCCCCCCCACTACTTTCCTGACCGAAACCTCCCCTGCCCGGCTGGAAGATGAGGCCGTTGTAAGGTTCACATAATTACACAAGGCCAGCGAAAGGATCAGCAGCCCGATGAACGAAAAGACCATGGCCTTTTGCTTCGCCGGCTTGTTATCTCTTTCAAAATACATGTCGAACAACGGGAAAAGGTCGTAGCTGTCTTTGGCATCTTTTATTTTGGAAGAAGGAGAAAGCAACGAGGGAATTTTCCGGGTTAATGCCTCCCGCGAAGCGTTAGGACGCAGCAGCAAATAGGTATGGTACATTCCCATCATGCCCACCAGGCTATTTTGTTCTTGCACCGTGCTATCGGCAGTGTCCCCTACTCTTTCTTGTATGTCACGAGCCCGGTACGAGATCAGGTCGCTCAAAAAATCAAATTTAATGGTGGAATTATGGGGCAGATCCTTCAAAACGCCCACGACTTCGAATACCAGTGTTTTGTCGTAAGTGATCGTTTTCCCGATGGGATCCCGGTCACCAAAATACTTGGCAGCCATGCTTTCGGTCAGCAGAACGGTATTGGGTTTGGTCAAAGCCGTTTTTTTATCGCCTTTGACGAATTCAAAAGAGAACATTTGCAGAAAATTGTTGTCGGCCGCCAAAAAGCCGGTTTCATAATATTTATGCCTGATATCACTCTGAACGAGCCGGCTGTAAAAGCTCTGGTCCGATATCCTTCCGAACTGCTCTACCTCGGCGCATTCGTCTTTCATTGCCTGCCCGAAACCATAGGAAAGCCAGGGTGAGTAATAGGACTTGTCACCATCATTATGACTGAATTCCACTTTGACAATCCGGTCCCCGTTCTTGTGAAAACGGTCGTGACTATACTCATTGGCGACGTAGGCTGCTACGAGCAAAGTGGCCGTGAGGCCGATCGCCAACCCGCCGATATTCACGAAACTGATTACATAATGGCGCTGAATGTGGCGGAAAGCGATTTTCAGGTAATGAGAAAGCATGGCTGACAGGGTTTCTGGTTTGGTAATGAAAGAGGCTTGACGCCTAAAGATAGAATCTCAAACGCAAATTTCCACTGGGGAGCAGCTCATTTTCACGCTGGTTAGCGCTTGCATCCGTTTCCAGATAGCCCACGGAAACGCTCCGCCACCCGCCGCTAATACCTATATTGAATAAAATCACATATATTTGAATATTCTAATATAACAAGATCAATGAACAGCCCGCTACATCTTTATAAAGCTGAGTTTTTCAAGACGCTGGGACATTCTGTCCGGCTTGCCATACTGGATGCACTCCGGGATGGCCCGCTTTCGGTAACGGAATTGCAGGCCGTTATACAAGCCGACCAATCGATTCTCTCACAGCATCTGGCCAAATTACGCGTCATGAAGTTTGTAAGCAGCCGCAGGGAAAAGACCACCATTTATTACGATGTTCCCGACCGGGAGATCTACCAGTTTCTTGACCTGGCCAGGAACATATATATGCGCCAGCTGCGACAGTCGGAGGAAATGCTGAAAGAACTTGCCTCTTAGCAAGCATTATCAAACTGATTTGCCGGCATAGTTAACAATAAATCTGCATGTCACTCCGGTGTCGGCATGCAGCAATCGAGGAAAATATTTTTGACTACAATATGAATTTGAAACTTGAAAAAAGAAGCGGCAACGCTTGCGAACTATGTAAATCCGATCAGCAGATCTCCGTTTATCAGATCCCGCCGGTTGGTTACCCCGACAACGAGATTGTCGTATGCAAGAATTGCCGCGCACAGATAGAAAGAGAACAGGAAATGGACAGCGATTACTGGGGCTTCCTTTCCGAGGCTATGTGGAGCGAAGTCCCGGCTGTTCAGATCGTGGCCTGGCGCATGCTGAGCCGTCTCAAAAACGAAACCTGGGCGGCCGACAACCTGGATATGATGTACCTGGACGAGGACATGCTGGCATGGGCCCAGGCAAGTTCGGACCATGAGGGGGCCGCCGATCTGGCCGTTCACCGCGACAGCAACGGTAATGTCCTGAAGAACGGGGATACCGTCGTACTTACCCGTACATTGGATGTAAAGGGCAGCTCGCTCAACGCCAGAATGGGTACGGTCGTAAAGAATATCCGGGTTGTGGAAGACAATCCTGAACAAATTGAAGGCAAGATAGACGGCCAGCTGATCGTGATCCTGACCAAGTACCTCCGCAAGCAAGCTTAACGGACCTCTCAACCGCTATTCGAAAAATCAAATGATCCGAAAACTCAATCAGCTTTTCAACCAGCTCGACCGTCAAAAATACCCTTTTGTCGACGGGCTGTATTATCTGTTTATCCTCGTTTTCCTGTTGCTGCTCTTCTTGATTTTCGCCTGATTCCCGCCAGGCGGGCGCACGTTCCGGATCTGGTAGTCGCGGGGCCGACGGCATGTTGGCCC